>CAZTHC010000007.1:0-30864 GCA_964613425.1 uncultured Lachnospiraceae bacterium | reverse complement strand
TCAACTCTTTATTTTTTTGCGCAAATTTCGTAATCTGCAAATTTTTTGCCAAAGGGGACGGAGGTTTTTGGCAATTTTTTTCTATATAACATCATTCAAAGTCATTTCTGGAATTCCAATATACACATCTCTATTGCCATTTAAAGTATGGCATTTTATTATTGTATAGGTACCATATTTATATATCATACTGCCACCATCTTTATACATATCTCCTGTAATTTTTTCATTTGTTAAATCGTTATTTGCTTTAGCTATTATTTCGTCCATTGTAATTTTATTATTAACTAAAGCATCTTTTAAAGTTAGTGTTTCTCCTTCTATAATTATATTAGCACTTCCTTCGTAAGAATACACATTGTAATCATATCTATCTGTTTCTGATTTATCCAATATTTTGTTTACTTTTGAAACTGTTTGAGGTTTTTTATCATAAAATACTATTTTAAAATTATCTGTTGATCTTATTTCTATATTTGCTGCATCTATTTGCGCAGGATATGTTTCTTTTATTTGCCCCGTATATGTTATTTTTACATTTGTCCCTATTTCATATATAGCATCATTATTTTTGCCCAGTAATATACTAAATTTGTCAGACGATCTTCTTTCTTCTTCATTTTCATTTGGCTCAACAATTATATAACTTAAATTAGAGTCTATTACCTTACCAAAAAAACTAGACTCCTTGTTCTCTAAATTATTATCTGTTTTATTATCTTCTTTTTCACTTGTGCTATTATAAATCTCTATTCCTAATATCTTTATTCCTATACCATCAACATATTGCATTTCCCCTGTTTCTGGATTAACATTAAGTTGATGATATTTTTTTACTGTATACAAAATAGCACAATACTCAACACTACCACCATCTTTTAATTTTGCAGGAATAGGAATTAGCAATATTAAAACTAATACAATTATTATGATAATTAAAACTCTTTTTTTCATACTAACCTCTCTTTCAAAAAACATTTTTGATTCATTATATCATACGCCTAATAGATTTCAAGAATACTTCTAAGAAATTGCCAAAAACCTCCGTCCCCTTTGGCAATAAAAAAAGAAATGCACCGAAATGCATTTCTATATGAATTCATATTTTTATATAAAATTCTTATTTTTTGTTTACTAAATCTTTTAATGCTTTACCAGCTTTGAAAACTGGAGCTTTTGATGCAGGTATTTTGATTTCTTCTTTAGTTTGTGGGTTTCTTCCTTTTCTAGCTGCTCTTTTTCTTACTTCGAAAGATCCAAATCCAACTAATTGAACTTTATCTCCTTTTACTAATGCTCCTGTAACTACGTCTACAAATGCATTTAATGCTTCTTCAGCGCTTTTTTTTGTTTCTCCTGTTTTTGCAGCTATTGCTGCGATTAATTCAGCTTTGTTCATTTAAAATTACCTCCTAATAAGATTTATTTTGTATGTAGATTGACATCTACAATATGATTATTCGCCAATTTAAGATAAAATCCTTCTTTTTTTTATAATATTTTTCTTTCAACCCTTTTATTCCCTAAGATTTGCTTGTTTGTTGTGTTTGGAATGCCTGGTATTACTGGGTTTTGTGTATTCTAATATATTCTACATTTTTTCAAAATTCTGTATAGCTTTTCTCCGTATGGAAACATCAAAATTTCATTTTCGTTAAATATTTTTAAAATTATGACTAAAGTTATATAAATTATTATGGCAAATATTAATGCTATTATTGTTGCTATATTATTGGAAACTATACATACTAAATTTGTATACAATACTTTTGATATAATTATCATTAATAATGACATAAAAATAGGTTTAATAATCATTTTTCCTAAACTAAATCGCATTTTTGAATTTTTTACAAGTCCGTACAAACTAATTAGATCCGCTATAAGATAACATACTATTGTTCCTATTACAGCTCCATTTATTCCTATTGATGGTATTCTTATCAATATCATATTTACTATTAATTTACAAGTTACTCCAATTATTAACGATATTACAGGCAATAATACTTTTCCCATTCCTTGGAGTGCTCCTGTAATAGTTTGCATTAGCATCGTAAAAAATATTGTTATAGAACTTAATTGCAGTACTCGTACCCCTTCACTAGCATTTGGAAATAGTAATTCTAATATTTCTTTTGAATATGCATACATTCCTATTGTACATGGAATTCCAATTAATATACTTATTAATATCGAAAAAGAAATTTTTTCATTTGCTCTTTGTTTTTGACCATTCGCTATGTATCCTGCAACAGCAGGTACAAGAACTGTTGCAAAAGCAATATTAAAAGATAATGGCAAAGTTATTAATGTATCTACTTTCCCATTTAAAATTCCATATTGTATCTTTGCTTGTTCCTCCTCCATAAAAGTTTTTAGTAACCTTATTACAGTTATGGAATCAATGTTTTTGTTAACAGCACACAATATTGCACTTATTGAAATTGGTATTGAAACGGCCAAAATTCTTTTTAATATAACTTTAATTCTTTCTCTTTTAACTGTAATAGATGATTCTATTTCTTGATACGTTTCTTTCCTTTTTAGCATATAATACATTATCAAATAAGAAAAACTCATTACTGTTGATAATGCTGTTGCTAAGTTCGCTGCTGCTGCCATTATTTCTGTATTTAAACTTGAAAAGATTCCAACTATTTCTACTATAACAATAGTTAATGTTGTTTTGAATATTTGTTCTACAGTTTGAGACTTTGCCGTTATTTTTAATAAACCTTTTCCATTGAAATATCCTCTTATTGTTGATGCAATTGAAACGAAAAATATTGATGGTGATAAAGCTATTAGTGTTAATTCTGCTTCTGGCATTTGTAACCAACTATTTGCAATTAGTTCTGCTTTGAAAAACAATATGCATGTTCCAATAAATCCAATTATTCCAAATGTAATTAAAGATACTTTAAAAATTCTATGTGCCCCTCTATTGTCTCCTATTGCAGTTTTTTCTGATACTAATTTTGAAATTGCACTTGGTACTCCCACAGAGGAAAGTGTTAGCAGCAATGCATATATTTGAAAGCCACTACCATATATAGCGTTTCCCCTATCTCCAAAACCTTCTTTATTTGTTAAATATAACCTATATAATAGTCCAACACATTTAATGATTATTTGCGAAAAAATTAATGCGGTTATTCCTTGCATAAAAGTTTCTTTTTTGTTTTTTCTCATATATTAACCTTTCTTTTTATATTAATATTATTAAAATGCATATCATATTCCAATGTTTTCTAATATTAATTTTAAATTTGCCATCAAATCTTATGCACTTTTTCTACAAAAAGTCTTGTTTTTTTCGCATTTTTGTAGGATAATAGATATGTAAATTTATTTTTTTGAAAGTGGTGAACTTTAGTGAAAATTATATTAAAATGGTTCGATAGTTTTTTAAAATTACTAAAGACAGATAGAAACACATTTTTAACATATATATTAACTTTAATAACAATATTTTTATGTATAGATAGAATTGCAGAAATTTTATTAATGATATTTACAGGTATGGGATTTGCCTATTGGGGACCAATTCAAAATACCTTAGCTTTGGCTTGTCCTGTTTTTGCATTCTTATTTGCATTTTCTTCAAAGTTCATTAAATATAGTAAAATGAAACTAACAGTTTTCTATATATACTGTATAGCTTTATATATAATTGCCATTTCAATGTTTACTCAATGGCTAAATTTAATTGCATGGGGACTATTCTTCTGTGTTCCTAATTTTACTGAGATTATTACAAATTTCTCAGATTTAGTAAAACCTGCATTTACTTCTCTAGCATTAGCATTACCTCTTTTAACTATTTATCCATTGTTTAAGGCATTATATATGTGGATAAACGACACTAAAAATATTACAGATTCCATTATGGATTATGGTGGAATAGATTTATCTGATACAAAGGCTGGTACTGGACCATATACTTGTGAAATTGCAATTTGTAAAGATAAAGATACTGGTAAGATTGTTAAAGTTCCTGAAGGTAGAAGATTTGAGGCTTCTTTAGTTGTTGGTGTTTCTGGTTCTGGTAAAACTTCAATGGTATTTGAGCCAATGATGGCTAGAGATTTAGAAAAGAAGCATTTCTTTACAGGTATTGCTAAAGAAATGGGATATACTGCTATAAGAAGTGGATTAGCTGACTTAAACTGTCCATATGATAACGAATATATTAATAAGAATTTTAGCTTAAATATGATAAACCCTAACTCATACAAACAAAGTACTTTCAAAGCATACATGAACAAAATGATTTATGGTACAACATCAAGTGGAAAAATAATATATAGAGATTTAGGTCTTACATCAATTTCTCCAGATTATGAATCTACAAGTCATATTATGGAAGTTGCAAAAAACTTTAATATTGCTGTGAATTTAATAGATCCTGCAAACCCTAATTCAAAAGGACTAAATCCTTTTGTGAATTCTAACCCTGCAAAAACTGCAGTTATGATTTCATCTGTTTTAAAAGGAATGTATGCAACAACACATACAGATGTTGAAGAAGCATTTAGGGAAAATATCACAGCGCAAGCAATTGAAAATTTATCTATTCTTCTAAAAGAGATGTATCCTAGATTAAATGATGGAGACCTTCCTAATTTAGAAGATTTATTAAATTTATTAAATAACTTTGATTTAGTTGAAAATATGTGTGAAAGTTTAAAGAAAGATGAAGAATTAAAAGAGCAATACAGATTACAAATTGGATATTTTGAAAAGAACTTTTATAAAACTGGACCTGGTAGAGTTGAAACTGAGAGATACGTATATTCTGCAATTACCGAACTAGACAATCTGTTAAGATATGATGGAGTAAGAAATATTTTATGTAATAGAACAGATAATATAGATTTTGAAAAATCTCTAGAAAATGGTGAAGTGAATCTTGTTTGCACAAGAAGAGGTGACCTAGGGGCAACAGCACATAAAGCATTTGGGCTATTCTTTATATTATCAATGCAATATGCAATATTAAGTAGACCTGGAAATGAAAAAACAAGAATTCCTCATTTTATGTACATAGATGAATTTCCAGATTTCATTTGTAAAGCTACAGAACCTATATTCACATTATACAGAAAATATAGAGTTGGTGCCATAATCTCAGCTCAGAACTTAGACCAATTTGGAACAAATGCAAATTCTAAATACAGACAAACAATATTAGCAAATTGTACAACAAAAATGGTATTTGGTAACAACACACCAGAAGATAATGAATGGTGGGAAAAAGAATTTGGTGAAGAAAGAGATTGGATATTTAGTAACAGTTATAAAACAGATAAAGGTGAATATGACTCAACTTATGGAGGTATTAAATGGGGTTGGAAACAATCTTACAAAGCTGGTAAGGTTCAGACAATTAAATTTAAAACATGCATATACAAGACTAAAGATTTAAAAGGCAAACATACAGTTGGGCAAGGTGGAGTTGATTTCTTAGAAGCAAAATATAAAGAACCATGCAAAGATAAATTCTATAGTTTCACAAAATATACTTCTGGTATTCAAGAAGATGATAATGATGATGAACCAGTTAGAAAAAAAGTTAAATTTAATCCTAACTCTGTTTCATTTGAAGGTGAACATGATGTTGACCCAATAATTACAGATACAACAGATTCTTCTGTTTTCTTCAACAATGATGATGCAATAAGTATTAATATAAAAAATAATCCAAACGGATAATGGCAATAATATGTGTCTCATCTGTAAATTTGTAAACAATGTTAGAACCATAGTACACAATCTCATAAAAACAAGGGTAGGAATTAAATCCTGCCCTTGCATTATATCTAACCTAATACCTTTATTTCTACATTTTCTTTTTTATATTTTCCTGTTTCTTCATCTAATTTAAACTCTGTTAAAGTATTAGAGATTGTTTCACTATTTTGCTTTAAATCTGTAGAAAATAATATTTTTATTTCTGGTATTTCTAAATTGTTTGTTACTATTACTTTAAATGTCTCAATCATATGCTTTTCATCTTCACAAATTAGTATTAATTGTGGTGGTAATTTATATCCGCAGTCTAGTGTAACAAAGCTTTCATAGAAATCTTGGTATAATTTCATTCTTTCTATTAATTTTTTCTCCCACTCATCTTCTCTTCTTACAGCTTCAAAAATTAAATCTATAGATTTCCCTGATTTTGAAATTTTAACACCGCCATTTGTCTTAAACATTTTTCCAATTTTCTTAGCTGTTATTGCTGGCTTTACAGTATAACTATCAAAAGCTTTTACTTTTCTTAAATATGCAATAATTGCTTGGTTTCCTGCTAATCTTTTTTTAATCATTCCTATTGGTTTTGTATTATCTGTTGGTTGCCATTTACATTCAATACCACGTGAATTTAAAAGATATTTTCCCATTTTTTCCAAACAGTAAATTCTATAAATCCCCTTTCCTTCCTCAGATGTAAAATAATATCTTGTTAAAATTTTAGATTTTACTAATTGCTCTAATTTATTATTTAATTTATCTTGTGAATTTAAATCTTCGCCTTTAAATTGAAGTATTTGTAATAACTGTCTTGATGTAATAAATTCAAATTCATTAACTGTTTCCAATATTTTAAAATGAGTATCTGTAATATGTCCTATATTTATTTTATGTATTATTTGATTCATTGAAACATAACCATCTTTACCATCAAATGTCTTTACCTCTCCTTTTCTTATTGCAAATGGTGATATTTCTGTTTTGATTTCATTATCTTCAACCATTATTATCTTCCTTTCTTAGCTAGAAAAATCTTTACCAGCCTACCATATATATTATATTATACAAAATTTTACCTTTTTTTACAATACCTTAATTAATTCTTCTACTTCATGTTTTTCTAAATATCTCCATTGTCCTAGTGGCACATCTTTTACATCTATATTACCTATTCTGCTTCTATGTAATGCTATTACCCCTTTTCCAATAGCTTCACACATTTTTCTTACTTGTCTATTTTTTCCTTCATGTATTGATATCTGCAATCTTGAAATATTTTTTTCTTCATCTATTTTTAATATCTTTACTTTTGCTTTTCTTGTTGTATATCCACCTATGTCCACACCGTCTCTTAATTTCTGTACTTCTTCATCATTTACTTTACCTTTTACTGTAACATTATATGTTTTTTCTATTTCATGTTTTGGATGTGTAACTTTATACACAAAATTTCCATCATTTGTAAGTATTAAAGCTCCAGAAGTATACATATCTAGTCTGCCAACTGGAACCAGTCTTTTATTTGTTTTTATCAAATCTAAGACTGTATCTCTGTTAAATTGGTCTTCTACTGTAGTTACATATCCTATTGGTTTATTTAACAATATATACACATTTTCGGTTTTCACTTGTACTACTTTATCATTATATTCTACTTCATCTTTTTCTATATCTATTTTTGTTCCTAAAGTAGTTACAATTTCTTTATTTACCTTTACTTTTCCATCTAGAATATATTCTTCACACTTCCTTCTAGATGCAATTCCACAATCTGCTAAGTATTTTTGTAAACGAATTTCCATAGATATGTCCTTTCTAAAATTATATTTCTTTATCTAATTCTTTAATAATATCTTCAAAATATTTAGGTAAAGGCGCTTCAAATTCAACTTGTTTTTTTGTTACAGGATGCTCAAATTCTAAAGTTTTTGAGTGTAACATTTGTCCTACAACATTAAATGGATTTTTACCATTAGAATATGTTGTATCTCCTACTACTGGATAACCAATTTCCGCCATATGTACTCTTATCTGATGTGTTCTTCCTGTATCTATTTTTAATTCTAATAATGTATAATCTTTATATCTTTTTAATACTTTGAAATGTGTGATTGCTTCTTTTCCGTTTTTTGTAACAGCCATTTTTTTCCTATCTTTTGTACTTCTACCTATTGGCATATTAATTGTTGCTTCATTTTCTTTTACACTGCCTCTTACTAGAGCTATATAAGTTTTCTTTGTTTGTCTATTTTTAATTTGATTACTTATATTAATATGTGCATTATCATTTTTTGCAATTACTAACACTCCAGAAGTATCTTTATCCAATCTGTGTATAATTCCGTGGCCTTATTTCTCCACCAATTCCAGATAAACTATTTTTACATTTAGCCATTATTGCATTTACTAAAGTTCCTTCTTTATTTCCATTACCTGGATGAACCACCATTCCTTTTGCTTTATTTACAACTAATATATCATCATCTTCGTATAATATGTCTAGTGGCAAATCTTGCGCTTTTATATCCACTTCTATTGGCTTTTGCTCATTTATTGTTATAATATCTCCAGTTGCAACTTTATATGATGATTTTTCTTTTCTATCATTAATCAAAATTTCACCATTTTCCAATAATCTTTGAATAGCTGTTCTAGACATATTCTTATCAATCAATGGAATTACTTTATCTATTCTTATATTTGATTGTTCATCTTTAACAATAAATTGCAAAATTCTGCCTCCTATTTATCAAATTTTCCTTTAGTTTTGTCCTTTGAAAATAATAATTTAATAACAAATTGTGGTAATGCCATCATTCTTATTATTCTACTTGGTTGTAAAATTAGCCTCCACAACCATTCTATTCCTATTTTTTGAATTACTTTTGGCGCCCTTTTTATTCTTCCCGCTTCGTAGTCAAACGTTCCACCTTGCCCTGCTGCCACATCTACTTTTAGCCTATGCATATTATGATATATCCATTTTTCTTGTTTTGGTGCCCCCATTGCTACAAATAGCACATTAGGTTGTAAGGAGTTAATCTCGTCTATTACCTGGTTTTCTATTTCTCCATCCAAAAATCCATCATGGAATCCTACTATTTTGATATTTGGGAAAATAGTTAAAAGATTCTCTTTTGTTTTTTCTGCTATCCCTGGTAATCCTCCTAGCAAATAGAAGGTCCAACCTTCTTTTTCTCCTACCCTTATAGCCTCTCTAAAATATGCTTGTCCAGGTATTCTAGCTTTAAATTTTTTACCTTGAAGTTTAGCTCCAAGCATTATTCCTATACTATCTGGTGTAGCTAAATGTGCCTCTTTTAATATATTGAAAAACTCCTCATCTTTTTGAGCTTTCATAACAAATTCTACATTTGGTGCAACAATTAGCTTACATGTTTTATTACTGCTTTCAACTAACTCCTTTGTAATCTCTCCTGCTTCTATTTCAGTTATATTATCTATTGATACTCCTAATATTTTTATTGTGTTACGAATTTTACTCACTCCCTCTTCATTTTAGATCTTGGTGCTTTTTTAAATGCAATTAAAATTGATATAACTAATAAAATCCATCCCACAACAATACAAATGTCTGCAAAATTAAAAACAGGATAATTCTTTACAAATTGAGCTATATCTAAATAATCAATTACAAATCCTCTACAAATTCTATCTAAGAAGTTTCCTATCCCTCCTGCCAATATTAGAGTTAAAGCAATCATAGTTTTTTTATCCATAGCATTCATTTGTGAAATCATAAACTTAACTATAATTCCTAAAACAACTATATTTACAACTATAAAAGTAATTATATTACTTTGTCCTATTCCAAATGCTCCACCTCTATTTTGCACATATGTTATATTTAAAAATCCATTTATTAAGTTTATATTACCTTTTAAATTAAATAGTACTAATGATTTTATAATTTGATCTATTGCTATTAATACTAATGTACTTATGGTAATAATAATACTTCTTCTTTTAATACTAATCATCTAGGTTAGCTCCTTTATTTTTCTATATTTCTTTCATATATGCAGAATTTACCATCATCATATATATTTTTATATTTACTATCTTTAGCTATTAAAGAATTCAATTTTTCACTTTTGTATACCATTACATGTGTTATTCCATATTCATCAAATTTTGGTTCATAATCAACAGCTAAGCCAAATATATTCATGTAATCTCTAAAGATATCTTTTTTTCCATTAAATTCTGGTGCATATAAATCTGCTCTTGAATCTATGAATACTGGAATTCCTCTAAATAATAAATAACTTCCATAATTATATCCATTGAATAATTTCATGGTATTTATATCTAAGTTTTCTAAAATATAATCACTCGCTTCAACTGGATAAGAGTTATTACTAACGAAATCATCTCCTATTTTAGGTCTTATCTGTACTAATCCAATTGTTAACACTAAAAGAACTAATACAACACATCCTAATATTTTTGTACTTAATCTTTTAATTTTGTTGCACCCATCTGGATCGTATTTAGTAAATAGAGAATTTACCAAATTTATTAAAATATATGAACCAATTAGCACAAACATAGATACTTGTCTTCTAGAATTAAATGCTAAATACATTAATCCTGATATCATAAATAAATCTTTTAATCTTATCTTTGTATCTGTAAACAATAAAATTGCTAAAAATACTATTATTACACATGCAAATTCTTTATTTTGAATAAGAGTAAGTGGTAAATGTTCATTTATATTTTGTGTAGTAGTTCCTTGTATTGTATTGTATAAATATGTGTATGGAGTTGTTCCAAGAGGTGTTAAAAGTCCTGTTACAACACATATAATCGCAATTAATATTAACCATTTTACATTTTCATTTCTCTTTACTATCAATTTATATGGATTACTTCTTATTTTGTCTTTTTTAATTTGAGCTTTACTACTTTTTTCTTCTATTTTAGATATTTTCTCATTTAAACTTATTTTTTCCTCTTCTGATGCCGTCGCGTTCATTTTTCTTTTAATTGTCCATATCTTAAATTTTCTTATATATATATCCATGTTTCCAATATGATACATTATATATTCCCCAATATATGGTAAGAATAATATAAAGTAAAATGGCCACACTGCTAAATGCACATTTGCAATAATTATAGGAATAATTACTAATCCAACTGCATATCTCCTCTTTTTAGTTTCTAAGAACATTTCTATAAAATATATTGTTAGTGCAAATAAACAAAATGTTACTAATTGTGCTCTTGCAGCAATGAAATCTCTTAATAAATATATTACCCCCATCGCCACAATAAGTGAAATCACACTATTCTTAGTTATTTTTTGACTTGCTAAGAATAATATAATCCCTAACAAACTACATAATGCAATAGTAGAAACATATATACTTGCTTGTCCGCCAACACTATATATTAAATATATTCCAACATCATATGCCCAATGTGGGTATGTGTATGGTAAATCTTCATGCCATGAAAAATGGTCCTTCATATCAATACCATTTTGCATTATATGTTCACCTATTTTTATTGTATAAAATGTATCATTCTGTAATGAAATTGGCGAAACTGCTATGCTTAAAATAATTATACATATAACAGCAATTATTGTAAATTTAATGTTTGTCTTTTTATCCATTATCTTTCAATTCCTTTCTCTGTTTTTTTAATTTTATATAATCTATAACTATTATTTTAATCACTGCTACTATTGGAACTGCTAAAAACATTCCTAATATTCCAAAATATGCTCCTCCAATTGTTACTGAAAAAATTACAAGTATTGGACTTAATTTTAGTGATCCTCCCACAATTTTAGGATTTATTACATTTGCATCAATTTGTTGTAAAATTATAACAACAATTGCAACCCATATAGCCTGCCCAATTCCTCCTGTGAAAATTGTAATTAATATTGCAATTCCTACTGCTATTATTGCTCCAAAATATGGAATTATATTAAATAAACCGATTAAGAAACCTAATAATACAGCATATTTTACTCCCATAATTGTCATTGCAATTGATAATATTACGCCAACAATAAATCCATCTATAATTTGACTATAAACAAATCTAAAAAATATTTCATTTGATTTTTGAAAATAATTACTTAATAGTTTAAAGGTTTCCTTTTTTAAAATTGCATCTGCAAACTCTCTAATAAAATTAATTATTTGTGTTCTTTCTGCAAGAATATATATAGACATTACTACTGTTACAAATATACTAAATACAGCACTTGCAATTCCTATAACTCCTTTAATGTAATCTATTACTTTTTCTATATTTATAAATTGTGTAAAATCTATTTGTTGTATTTTAGACATTATTTCTTGAATATCCTCTTTTTTTATTACAGAATCTTCTGGTAATTCCTCAATAAGTTTAGTTATATTTTCGTAATATGTTGGCAAATTATTAGCTAATTCCATAATACTTTTAGAAATTGCTGGTAAAACAAAGTTTACCGCTATAATAATTACTAACAATGCAATTATATATACTGTAAGTATAGAAAATGGTCTTGCTTTTTTATTAATAATTCTCAACTTGCTCTTTTTATATAAGAGTTCTATCTTTTTCACTGGTATGTAAAACAAATACGCTACTAATATACCCATAAAAAATGGCATAAGTGTTTTTAGTAATCCAGATAACCAATTAGCAATATCACTAAAGTTATCAAGAACTTTATATATTACAATTAATAATATTGCAAGAATAAAATATCCTATACCTTTTGCTAAATTGTTTTTTTCCTTCATTAAAAAATCTCTCCTTTATAGTTAATAACATACATTATCATATCATTTAATGCAAATAACTGCAATAGATAATTTGGTATTTTATTGAATTTATTAAATCTAATATATCCTTACTTTTTCAATATGTATAAACCTTATCTTTTCAAAATTATATGTTGAAATAGGCCTATTTAATGAATCAAAAGTATGTGCTGCTATAAGAATACTATTTAAATCTCTATTTAATATTTTTACAATAATTAGAGAATGTGAAAATATATTGTTATTAAAACTTAATTGGGCTATATCTCCTTCTTGTACTTGTGAAATTTGTGAATCAATTCCGTATGGACCAATTTTTTTATTATTAATCAGAAAATTATATAAATACTCCACTCCTGTCCATGATGGAGACTTCTGATTTGCATTTTTGTAATACCAACCATCTAAATTATAATTCATAATATTACTTCCAGAAAAGATACATTGCGAGACAAAGTTCGTACAATCCCCACCTATTCTTTCGAAATCATAATATTGCGAATTTCTAGTATATGCCCATTTTCTTGCGTAATTAATGCTGTTCTCTCTGTTATAATTTTTCTCTTTCAAACTATTCTCCTTTATGAAATTGAATAAAAAAATTACTATGCATTTAAACATAGTAATTTATATATTCTATTCTCCAAATTTATTTCTTATTAATTGTCCTTTTCTCTTAATTTAAAAATATCCTTATATCCAATTGCAAATACTGCTATCACCATTAAAGCAAATGATAAAGCTTTCCAAATTCCACTTTCTAATAATATTATTGCAAACATTCCAAGTGTAGCACTTATTCCATATAAAATTAAAACTGCTTGTTTTTGTGAATAGCCTTTATCCATTAATCTGTGATGCAAATGACCTCTATCTGGAATAATAATTGCTTTTAATGATTTTCCGGCTATCAGTCTTCTAACAATTGCCCATAAAGTATCAAATATTGGTAAACCTAATACTATTAATGGTGCAACAATTACTATTAATGTATATGTTTTTGCAATTCCCAATATTGAAATTATTGCTAAACAATATCCTAAAAAATTTGAACCTGTATCACCTATAAATGTTTTTGCCGGGTTAAAGTTAAATGGTAAAAATCCAATTAAAGCCCCTGCTAAAGCAGTTACTAAAATTATTCCTATTAATGGTGAATCGTTTAAAGAAAATATTATAAGTAGTGATAAGCAAGATATAACTGCTATCCCTGAAGATAATCCATCTAATCCATCTATTAAATTTATAGCATTTGTTATTCCAACTATCCAACCTATTGTTAGAATTATTGAAAAAATTTCATTAATATTTTCTAAAAAAGGTAATCCTATATTGTCTATCCTAACTCCACACCCTACAACAATTACTGCTGCAAGTATTTGTCCTGCAAGTTTTAAAAGTGCGGGTATCTGTTTTAAATCATCTATAAAACAAATTATTCCTAGTACTATCATTCCTATAAAAAATCCTATCAATTTAATGTAATAATTTTCCGGTCCCATAATATCAAAAGTTTTTTCTATAGACATTACTATCAATAAATATGCCACTGAAACGCAAAATCCTGCTATTACGGCAATTCCGCCTAATCTAGGCATTGCTTTTGTATTTATTCTTCTTTCATCTTTTGGTGTATCTACTGCTCCTACTTTTTTTGCAAATCTAATTGTATATGGTGTAATAACAAAAGCTGTAATAAAAGCTAATAGAAATGCTATTGCAATATCTCCCCACATAAGTTTCCCCTCTTATTTCATATTTTCTTTTTCTATTTCTTCTATCATTTTTATTCTTTCTTCATAAATTCCACCTGAAAATTCTGTAGCAATCCATGTTCTAATTATATTTATTGCTGTATTTACAGGTAATTCTTCTGCACCTAATGCTAATATATTTGCATTATTATGTGATTTTGCATATCTTGCTGCATTTTCTGTAACGCATGGTGTACATCTTATTCCTTTATATTTGTTTGCAACTATTGCCATTCCAAATCCTGTTCCGCAAATTAAAATTCCCTTTTCAACATCACCCTTTTGTACAGCTTCTGCAACTGCTTTTCCTATAACTGGAAAATTCATTCTTTCATCTGAATATGTTCCATAATCTTTATATTCTATTTTTGCTTCTTCAAAATATTTTTTTATTTCTTCTTTTAACTTATATCCTCTATGATCTGAACCAATCGCTATCATAATTATCCTCCTTAAATTTCTAATATACATATATGATATATCACAAATAATACTTTTTTACAATAATTATTTGACTTTTTTCCTTTTTTATCGTAATATTTGTTTTGAAAAAATTTCAAATAAATATATAAACAAATTGGAGGTTTTAATATGTTTAAAGAATTTAAGGAATTTGCCTTAAAAGGAAGTATAGTAAATTTAGCTGTCGGGGTAATTATTGGTGGGGCTTTTCAGAAGATTGTAACTTCATTAGTAAATGATATAGTAATGCCATCAATTTCATTAATTACTGGCAAAGTAGATTATACTAGTCTTTCATGGAATGTAGGAAATGTTTCTATAAAATACGGTTCTTTTCTTACTACAATAATAGATTTTCTATTAATTGCTCTTTCAATTTTTCTTTTTGTTAAATATTTAAATAAATTTAATAAAAAGTTTGAAACCATCAAAGAAAAGAATATGGAAAAAATAAATAAAAAAATCCAAAAGAAATTAGCCAAAAACCCTAACTGGCTAACAAAAAAGAAAAAAGAACAGCTAGTTCCTACACCCACTACAAAAATTTGTCCATATTGCTTATCTGAAATAAACATAAAAGCTTCAAGATGTCCTCATTGTACATCTCAACTTGAATTACCTATTCAAGAGCCAATAGCAAATCAAATAGAAATTGATACAAATGTTAAATAAACGCTTGCATTTTATTTACATTCATGTTAAAATAGCTAAAGCAAAATATTTCAAACTAAGGACGGAGGTGCAAATATGCCAAATATTAAATCTGCAATAAAAAGAGTTAGTATAATAGAAACAAAAACAGCTCAAAATAATATGATTAAAACAGCTTACAAAACAGCTGTAAAGAAATTTGAAAATGCTGTTAATGAAAAAAATATAGAAGAAGCAAAAACACTTTTAGTAGCTGCAACAAAAAAAATAGACCAAGCTTGCACAAAAGGTGTTATAAAGAAAAATACTGCGTCTAGAAAAAAATCTAACTTAGCAAAAAAATTAAACGAAATATCAAAATAGAATGTTTTACAACATTCTATTTTTTTGCTTTCACACTAACATTAAAGTATTATTGTCTTATACTATCTATAACAAACCCACATATAAAAGCGAAAACTGATATTAATAACCCCGTTTTAAATAATAATAGTGCTGATTCATATATTACGTGATATGTATATATGCATTTATAGTAAATTAATAATATTATTGAAAGTGCACATATGCATAAACATATTTTAAATATCTTAATAATTAATTTTAAAATTGAACTATTCATGTTTTCAAGCTTAGTAATAAATTGCCCCATAAAAAATACCTCCTACAAAAAAACAAACCTATAATATTATAGTATCATAGGTTTGTTTTTTATTCAAAGGTAATAATTGGTTATGCTTTTTTTGCAATTTCAGCTATTTCTGCAAATGCTTTTGCATCTGTAATTGCTAAATCAGCTAACATTTTTCTATTAATAGTTACATTTGCTTTCTTTAATCCAGCTATTAATTTACTATATGTTAAACCATTCATTCTTGCTCCTGCATTAATTCTTGTTATCCATAATCTTCTGAAGTCACTCTTCTTATCTTTTCTTCCTACATATGCATAACTTAAAGATTTCATAACAGCTTGTTTTGCCATTCTGTATCTAATACTTTTAGCTCCAAAATATCCTTTTGCTTGTTTTAATACTTTGTTATGTCTTGCACGAGTAGTTCTTGCTGTTTTAACTCTTGCCATTTATATTCACACTCCTTAATTCTTCTTAATTTCATATTTTAGTTACCGTATGGTAATAATTTTTTAATTCCTGCTTCACATGTTTTATCAGCATAACCTTGTTGTGCTCTTAATTGTCTTTTTTGTTTTGTTGTTCTGTGAGCTAATAAATGTCTTCTGTTTGATTTTGTTCTTTTAACTTTTCCTGTTGCTGTATAAGAATATCTTTTCTTTGCAGCTTTATTTGTTTTTAGTTTTGGCATAATAAATTGCTCCTTTCTAAAGTTTGCTTTTATTTATCGCTTTTTTTAGCTAATATAATAAACATATTTTTACCTTCTAGTAAAGGTTTCTTTTCAACTACAGAAATATCTGCTAAATCTTCAACAAATTTATTTAATACTTCTTCACCTAATTTAACATAGTTTAATTCTCTTCCTCTAAATTTAACTGTTATTCTTACTTTATTTCCTTCTTCTAAGAATTTTCTAGCATTTTTAGATTTAAAACTAAAATCATGTTCTTCAATATTTGGAGTTATTCTTATTTCTTTAGTTTCTAATACTTTTTGTTTTTTCTTAGATTCCTTTTCTTTTTTAGCTTGTTCAAATTTGTATTTTCCGTAATTCATCATTTTGCAAACTGGAACATCTCCATTTGGTGAAACTAATACTAAATCTAAATTCTTTTCGAATGCAATACTAATTGCTTCTGTAGTTTGCATAGTTCCTAACTTATTTCCTTCATCATCAATTACTTGAACTTCTTTTGCTCTTATTTGTTCATTAATAAGTAATTCTTGTTTTATATAAAACACCTCCACATAAAAAAAATTGACTTAAAAAAGCCAATCCACTAAATAAATTCTTTATATAAAATTTATTAACCAATATTTCTTACTTAAAATACGGTGAGAAGTGGATACTTCTTCTTTAAACACATATATATTACCCTGTTTTTAAATAAATGTCAATACTTTTTTTAAAAAATGTTGACTTTTATTAATTTATGTATTAAAATAGAAAAGCATTGTAATGAAATTAATTAAGATATTTATAAACTTCTCCCCGGTAGTTTATTTGTTTCTTATTTAATATATAAATTTTTAAAAAATGAAACGGAGGGTATTTTGTACCATGAATAATACAACATATAGCGCTAAATTAAGCGAGATCGAAAGAAAATGGTATATAATTGATGCAGCAAACAAACCTTTAGGTAGAGTTGCAACAGAAGCTGCTAGATTATTAAGAGGTAAACACAAACCTACATTTACACCAAATTTAGATACAGGTGATAATGTTATTATATTAAATTGTAAAGATGTAATTTTAACAGGAAAAAAATTAGATCAAAAAATCTATAGACATCATTCTGGTTACATTGGTGGAATGACAGAAACAACAGCAAGAAATGTAATGGATACTAATCCAACAAAAGCAATGATGCTTGCAATAAAAGGTATGCTTCCAAAAAATAGTTTAGGAAGAAAAACTCTTACTAAATTAAGAGTATACGCTGGTTCAGAACACGAACAACAAGCACAAAAACCTGAAATTTGGGAGGTAAAGTAAAATGCCAAGAACTAAAAAAGCAGAAAATATAATATTCTACGGAACAGGTAGAAGAAAAAAATCAATTTCAAGAGTTAGATTAATACCAGGTAAAGGAAATATAACAGTAAATGGTAAAACATTAGATGAATACTTTGGTGTTGAAACATTAAAAGTTATAGTTAAACAACCATTAACAGTGTCAAACACATTAGATAAATATGATGTAGTTTGTAAAGTAATTGGTGGTGGTATAAGTGGTCAAGCAGGAGCAATAAGACATGGAATATCTAGAGCCTTATTACAAGCAAATGCAGAATACAGACCAGCATTAAAATCAAGTGGTTTCTTAACAAGAGACGCAAGAATGAAAGAAAGAAAAAAATACGGACTTAAAAAAGCTCGTAAAGCACCACAATTCTCTAAGAGATAAGATGTTTTTTTATTATCAAAATTGCCAATGGGGACGGAGGTTTTTGGCAATTTTCTTTACTATTTACTTAATTACTTTACAAAATAATTGAATAATGTTATAATGAGCCAAATAAAAAATATTCTAATATATGGAGTAAAATATGTTAAATTTTATTGATAATAACGAATTAAAAGATTTAAAATTATTATTACGAAGAGATGATAACGATTTCACATTTTATTACATTTTTGAAAAAGACTTTGAGCAAGACCGATTTCAACCAAATGATATATTAGCACATATCCAAATATTTAAGCAGAAAAAAATTATTAATTTTACAATTAATAATTGGATACCTTATGAATCTTCTAGAGATTTTCAAAAAATTAAGATAAGTGTTCTTAATTATGTTCGCAATGCATTGCTAAGTAAATTGGATTGCCCAGAAGAATGGTCATTCACTGTTGACCATAGCTCTGAATCATATAAAAATTTAAATTCAGAATTGTCTTTAAAAAGTAGACAGCAAACTAATGATAACGATTATGAAGTTGATAGATAAAATAACATTTGGGCGTATACAATACGCCCTTTAATTTTGCAATAATACCTGATTCAATTTGTTGCTCGGGCGAAGACGCTTCCTATAATTATTATATTTTAGTAATATAATATTCAAACGCAGATAATATTTTTTCTACACTACCTCTAGCACATCATCTTTTGTCATTCCTTCTAAGTTATAATAGCTTTCTGGTATCTCCCCTACAATTACTGTTTCTACAAGTAATACTTGGTTAACTACTTTTTGACTCATTTTGTTAAAAGGTGTTAGTATATTCACATTACATTCTAAATTTAAATATATTCTATGCATTGTTTGATTAATACCTTGACTAACAAATTCTGTTTTAAAATCTGTTACTATATTTCCAGCTGAAATGACCTTTATTTTTATCTTTGGCCCGCTTCCCGCAAAATATTTATTTCCTGTCATTGAACCAACCGGGATATATATACTATCATTTTCTACATTTTTCAGTCCGCTCTGAATCTCTACTGCAATATCGGAAGCAATTTTATTCATTTTTACAACATCATTATTTATTAAAGTTATTTTTCCGTTTGAATCCTTTTCTATTTTAACAATATCTGAATACTGTATATTATCCAATATTTCACTTGATTTTGTATTTGTTATATATGTTGCTACTTCATGTGCCTTTGCAGCACATAATCCTTCAAATATTGGATTTAATGAATTAATTATATAATATGCTGTAGTAACTGCTATTACTAATATTAATATTACTTTAATTGTTTTTTTTATGTGTTCAGGATTTTTTTTAGACCCTGGAATATTTATTCTTTTTCTTGAATAAATTACATCCATTTTTAGGCAGGTATTTTTCTAACATATTTAGGTATAAACAATTTCATTCCAGGATAAATCTTATTTGCATCTTCTATATTATTAATTTTAACTATATCCTCTATTGTTGTTTTAAACTGTTTTGCTATGTTCCATAAAGTATCTTTTTCTTTTACAAAATAAATTATTACACTATACTCATTTATAACTCTTTTTTCTTCTTCTTCAATCTCATTAATTATACTTAATGTTTGAGAATTTTCGATGTTTGCTTTAAACTCTAAATCTATTAAGCTATTAACATATCCCCCCTGTAATACCACAAAATTTTGATTTTTTATCTCTATATTTGTTTCAATATTTGTATCTTCATTAACATTGTTTGCATTCATTATAAAATTTAATGGTAATTTTACGGTTTTAACATCTAATCTATTTGTATTACTAGATTCAAAAAATACTTTTATAATAGTTTCACCTTCGTATGAAATTTTATTATTTTGCACTTTAGTTTTTTGAATTATCGGCATTACCTCTACATCATATATTTTATTGTCTTTTATTTCTGGAATTGATAATTCTTCTTTTATGCTGCAAATCTCCTTCATGGCATCATTTTTCATTGTTGTATTTATTTTTTTCTGAGTAAAACTTAACTGCTTTGTTGGACTATATAAGTCTTCAATTATATTTATACATTTCTTTTCATATGTAAAACAGGTTAATTCAAATTCCATTTCTATATAAATAGAATGTTCTTCTGCATTATTTGGTTTTAATATTAAATTGCACAACTTATATTTTGTATCACAAACATTACTATCACTTACATTTGGCATATCAATAAATCCCATTACTGGAATATTTTCTTCCATTGTTTTTATTCTATTATCTTCAGTTAAATACATTATTTTGCAATTTGCATCTGATTTTGCCAATACCTTGTTATAGCTAGTTTTCGTTTCTGTATTAATTATATTTATTTTTACACTCAATATTTCAGCTAAATTATCCACAGAATCTAGCGTAATAGTGTCTTTAACAATGCTTTTTGTTTCGCCCGTACCTATTAGAGAGTTCATTTCCAAATTCTTATTTAATATTTGAATATCTTCTATATTATTAACATCATTTATTATCTCTATTTCTTCATTTGAAAGCACCTTAATATTTAAATCTAAAATTGCTTTAATATTAAGCTTCCTACTGTTTATAACTTTACAATCAATTGACTTAATATTAATTTCACTATCTAATTGCATGCCTCCCCTACAACTATCCATATCAACTGTTTGAGTGAAATCTAATACAGTATTTAAACTTCTCACATTTCCATTTTCATCATCTGCAAGATACATTATATATACATTTACACAACCATCTAATTTCACTTTTCCATTTTGAACTTCTTTCTTATATACACATACTGTACCTGAAGCATTAATTATATTTAATATATCTGGTTTAATATCGTTTACTATTATGTCCTCCTCTACTGTAAAAACATCCTTTTTTTGTCCTATTATTTGGCTCATACATATTTTTTCTTTGTTTGTTTCTAACAACATTTTTTTACCTCCTTAAACTTGTTTACTATATGTATATTTAAGAGGACAAAAAAAATTCCTAATAAATTAGGAATTTTTAAATATTTATTTTTCTAATACAGGTATTAATGGGCTGTAACCATTTCCATCAAATACTTGAACTTCTACATTTCGTGTTAATACATCAGTATAACTATAAGTTACATTTCTACCTTGATCCTCATATTTTACAATGAAAATATTAGGATAAGTTTTCTCTATTGTAGCTTCTTCTTCAAAAGGTCTATTTCTTCCAAGTGATCCTCTAACTATTATCTTTTGTCCTATTTTTTCTTCAATATCTGTTTTTAAACTAGATATATCATTTTTAAGAATCATATAATCACCTCTTATTTTGATAGTGTGATTATACCAGTTTTAAGCTAAATTGTCAAAAATTGCTATTTTATGAAATGTGTACTTTCCTTAGTATTTTCAATGGATACACGAATTTTATTTTGCTTTATTACATTTATATTACAATATTATTACAATGTTATTACTTTGCGTTTTCCTCGAGCTGAACTTCCCCCCACTCCATCATTTCCGTCTTTTAATTCTTTTAAAATATCCCAAATAGTTACGTACATATTTTCATCTGTAATTGCTACTTTTTCAGCAATTACTAAAGGGTCAATAAAATCTATTAAAATTCTTCCTGGTGATGAAGCAAAATTTGCTCCTTCCGCAATTAAGGCTTCAAAATAACTCTGACAAGCGCCTGCAAAAATAACAAGTTCATCTTTATTTGATTTCCATTTTCTAGCCTCTCTTACTGTATTTATAAAATATCTCGAATTTCTATAATTATATAAATCATTATAATTTGCTCCATTTTTTAACATAGCATCATGACCTGTTATAATTAATATGTCTGGATTATACTTTTCTAATAAAATTTTAACCATACTAGGCTGTCTATTTTCAGAAATATTCTTTACAATAGCATTCAAACCAATTTTCTGATAATATCTAGCAGACTTTTCGCTATACCTTCTGTCTCCATCTAGGTGAAGTATTTTCCCTGTTGTTTTTTGCATATTTCGCTTACTATTCTGACTTACTCTTGCATTTAAAACTTTATCTAACTCTTTTTCTTTAGTACTAACAATACTTTTTTCAATTACAACTAAATCTGAAATTGGGGCATCTGCCTCAATTCTTACAATAAGTCCCTTTAAAATAGCAATACTGTTCTTTTGAGTATTCAGAATTCTTTCTACTACAAAAAGAATGTCTTTATTATATGAAATTCTTCCTACTATATCACCTTTTTTTATTGTTTTTAAATAATTCTGTATTATTTTCACTAAAAATCACCTCAGCCAAAAATAGCTACTGTATTATATGTCGAATTTTGTATTTTTGTGAATTAATATAGTATATCGTTTTAATTTTTCTAAAGACATTAAATTTATTTTTAAAAATCACTTGTATTATTTTCCTTTCTATGGTATAGTTAATGAGGTTATTAATTAACCGATTTAATTCCTAGACTATAGCCTCTTTTTTAGAAGTGTCTTTGAGTCAAAAAATTAAATTAAAAATCTAAAAAGGAGGATCCCATAAATGGCAGATAAAACATTAATATGCAAAGATTGCGGTGCAGAATTTATCTTCACAGAAGGTGAACAAGCATTCTACGCTGAAAAAGGTTTCGATAACGAACCACAAAGATGTCCAGATTGTAGAAGAGCTAGAAAACAAAACAGTATTAGTACTAATATATATATACATTAATTTAAAAAATAAAACTCTTAGTTTACTAAGAGTTTTATTTTTTTAATTAATTCTTTTCTTATTAATATACTTTTGTTTAGTAGCCATTCCCCCTCTAATATGCCTTTCCGCCTTATTTTCATCTAAAATTTTTCTTACTTCAATTGCTAAAACATTATTAATATGTGTTAATCTTTCACTAACATCTTTGTGTACCGATGTTACTTTTCGTAACGGTTTCATTTTTACTATTTTTTATATCGTTAAAGTTAGTTATTTCAGTTGGTGTACTTCCTATTTCATTTAATAATTTTAATCGTACTTCTACATTAGAATCACTGTCTACTGTAATAACATCTATTATTGTTTTTAGCATTGCATTTGTTATTGTTTGATTATTCAATATATCATCTACAGTGCTAATTGTTTTAGATAGTTCCTTTTCCAATACATCTTTTTCTTTTATTTCAGAAGTAATTAGTTTTAGTTCTCTTTCAAGTCGTGCAATATCCTCATTTAATGGATTTGTGTATTTCTTTAATTCTTGTATATTGATTACTTCGTTTTGAAACATTTCCATATATTTTTGTTTTTTTACTGTTATCTTCTCAATTTCTTGTAGTAAGCTTTTTTCACTTCTTTCTCCCGTTTCTCTTAATTTAGTAATCTTATCAAATTCTTTTTGGACTGCTTTCATAAAATTCTTTTTGTTTGAGATTATGCTTTTTAAATATTCTTTAATTGCATTTAAAAGTTCTTCTTCATCAATTACAGTTGTATTTGGGCAATGATTTACTCCCATTGAGTTTCTACCACTACATACCCATCTTACATATTCTTTTCCATCTGCCCTATATTTTCTTTTTATTCTTCTAAATGAATATCCACAATGCTTACAATAAATTAGTGTACTAAATACATATTCTGTTTTTTCTCTTTTATTGGTTAGCTTAAATTCACTTGACCTTTGAGCTAATATCTCTTGGGCTCTATTAAATAATTCATCTGATATTATTCTCATCTCTGGTCTTTCTACTATTATCCATTCTTCTTCTGGTATATCTTTTCTTGTTCCTGTTATAAAGTCTGTTACTTCAGATTTTTTATTTGTTACTCTGCCTGTGTATATTTGATTTTTGAGCATTCTTACAATAGAAGTTTGTACCCATTTCGATTTTGTTTTTTTGGTTCGTATTCCTCTATCATTTAAATCCCACGCAATTTTTGTTGTTCCAATTCCTTTATATACATAGCTTTCGAATATATCTTTTACAATTTTTGCTTCTTCTTCATTTATTTTTAAAGTATATCTTTCATCTGGTATTTTGTCATATCCAAATACAATATTTGGAACTCGTCCTTTTTTTGCTGTTATGTCTTTTCCGAATTTAACCCTTTTAGACATATTTGCACTTTCTTGTTGTGCCATTGCTCCTAAAATTGTTAATATAAATTCAGAACCGCCTTCCATTATTTCGCCATTGTTTAAAAAGTCTACTTCTATTCCATAAGATTTTAACTCCCTTATGCTTTGAAGTAAATCTACTGTGTTTCTAGCAAAACGGCTTACATCTTTTACTACTACTTTTTCAAATTTCTTTGCTTTGGCATCTAACATCATTTGTTGGAATTGTTTTCTGTGTTTTATTTGTTTTCCTGATATTCCTTCATCTGCATATAGTTTATACAATTCATACCCATTCTTTTTTGTAAATTCATTGAAAAATTCTATTTGCTTTTCTAGTGAATCTATTTGAGCTTCTTTTTCAGTTGATACTCTACAATATGCTGCAATTTTCATAAAACTTCCCTCCTTTACAATATTCTAAAAACTAAAACTGCAATGGGTAGCTGTAAAATAATCGTTAAAATCGGTAATATATACACTACCTTTTTTACATTTTTATCAATATTTTTTCTAAGTTTAACAATTAATGCTATTAGAATCATAATAGATAAATGTATAAACTCTCCTATAAATAATGGCATTCCTGCAATTAATGGACTACCATAATCCATTGTTTTTGCATAATCTTCAAGAAATGCTTCTGTATTTAATTTACTTATTAATGTTACTATAAACAGTGATACTATATGAAAGATTGCTATTAATATTATTGTCTTTTTTGTTTTATTCATTTTCCTCCCACCCTTCAATTTTAAATTGAATTGTGACATTATATTCTTTGAAAACTCCTGACGCTATTGACATCATTCCTAAATTATTTGCAAGACTTCCACAAAATCTTTTTATAAAATTATCACCTTGATATTCATCTATCTCTTTAAAATCTGTAAAGTCATATCTATCTGTAATAGTAATACTTAAATTCCATTTATTATTTTCTTTAATCCCATTAACCTCAATAGTTGTATTATTCAAAGCCATAAATAAATCTGTATTTTGATAATCCAAACCTACTATTTCTTTAAACTCATTCTTATTTGAATTCAAATTAACTAATTCATTAATTTTATTTTTAAATTTATTATCATTCTTTATTTCTTCAATTATATACCCATCTGTGATAAATCTATCTTTTGGTTTTTCTTGTAATGCATATTCTATAAATTCCATCCCTGATGGATAATATTCTTTTAATACTAAAACTATTGATTCCCAAAAATACTTCTGAATATTAAAAATCACACCACTTAGATATTTTTTATTAGCATAATATGTGCTAAAAGCAAATAGTAAATTATCAAACAAATAATTTTGAATGTACTCGCTATCCACTTCTTCTGATTTTTTTACTATTTTTTGAAACTTATTATACAATTTTAGTACCTGATATGCTTGTTTTAGTGTGATCATATTACTTTCACTTTTATTTTTATCTTTTCCAATATTATTTATGGATTTATTTATTATATCTTTTTCTTTGTCGTAATATGATATTGGAACTTTATTAAGTATTTGAAGTGTTAAATATCTGTTTGTAAGTAAAACTTTATTTTCTTTATCTAAAAATTTTTTATTATTTAATTTTGCTATTCTATTATTTAATAGTGTCTCTCCTTTTAAATTTTTCACTTTATCCATTTCTATGATTGTACACATATTTTTTAAACATCCCAATCCAAAATGTGCTGTCTTGTTTGATATACTTTTTCCACATACACTACATTTATTCATATAAGTCTCCTTTTCTGTTCTTTTATATTCGTTCTGTTACATCTTATCATATTGTTTGTATCTTTTCAACAAATATACAGAAAAAACTACTCTTTTTCAAGAATAGCTTTTTACTTTTTTAAATACTCTCTTTCTAATATTTTAATAGATTGTTCAGTAGGTTTCAAATAATATTCATAGCTATCTTTAAATATTCTTGGTAGCTTTTTTAATCGAAAATTTAAATCTTCTAAGTCACATTTATTCATATCTAATTCATCTTTTCCTAACCAATTTGAATACATTTCATAATCTTCACCTTTTTTTATCTTAAAAGCTTGTTTAATATCTTCTAGTCCCATTGTACCACCACAATCTTCTATTATTCCAAATCCTTCTCCTTCTAAAACTCTTGGTAATTCTTTTCCAGAAATATTTTTATCATCAAATATCCTTTCTAAAGTAATATTTAAAATCCAATTATCTCCAAAATCATATTGGAATCTCATTTTTTCATTTTCTTTACTTATTATATCTTTCATTCTTATATCTTTTGCATCTTGCAATTCTCTATATATTTTTTCTTCTCTTGGAATAATTGTATCATCTTCAAATACACATCCATATTGCCCTATTTTGAAAAAACTATCATTTTTAAAATCATTTATATGTTCATTATAAAATTTTAAATTATTAATTATAAAGTTATCTAACTCATTTACTTCAAATTGATATAAATGACTTCCTTGCATTTCAAATAACGTCATTAAAATATATGCTAATTTTGCCATTGTAATATTATTCATCACTTGAAATCTTCTCCAAGTTTTTGGCTCAATGTCCTCTAATTCTGCATAAATTTGATAAATTGGTTTAGTTGCCATATTTTATTACTCCTTTATTAATCCTATTTATTATATATATTATTTTTTAAATAAAAATTATTTTAATATTCTCCAATATCCTTTTCGATCTGATCCTACTCTTTCAATTATATCTTTTTCTTTTAGTTGTTGCATAATTCTCTTTATTGTTCTTAATGATATATTAGTTTTTTCAGATAATTCTTTTTGTGTAATATTTGGTGTTTTTTCTAATAAACTTAAAACTAATTTTTCAGTGTCAATTTGAGTGCCATTTTTAGTGTCACTGGCACTGTTACTTTTAATTTCTCCCGTTAATTCAAGCAATTCTTCATCTGTTTTTCTATAAAAAATAACCATAAAACCATTTTTTCTAATTTCAAATTTAACTTTCGTGTTTGATTTTTGACAAGCTTCAGTAATTCTTCTAAAGCCAGAACCCCATTTTTCAATATCCTTTGACAAATATAAAGTATTTGCTATTAAAGGATTTCTTGGAATAGATCCTTGTCCTTCTATAAAGTCCTCTGGTTTGAATCCTTCTGGAAATTCTCCTGGATTAAATATTTCTACTCTATCTTTATAAATTGCAACTTCATTGCTTTTGGGATTTTTAAAATCTCTATGTATAAGTGAATTTATTATTGCTTCTCTTATTGCTTCTAACGGTATTTCTGGTATCTCTACTCGTTCCAAATTTCCACTTTTGAAATTAACAGGCCATTTTATATTTTTTCTAATATAGCCTTCTCCAATTTCAATTAGTTCAAAAATGTTTCCAAATACTTGATCTATATCTAAAAATGTTAATTTAGTTTCAGTTGCAAATATAGCCATTTGCATTTCTAGCTTCACTTCTTTTGCAAATAAAATATATCCTGCATTTAATAATTTATTATTTTTATTTACTAAAGACAATTTCTTTAATATTTCTTCTTTGTTTGTGTATGGAAAATTAATTCTTTTTGCTTTTATACCTTTTTCTATAAACTCTTTTAATAATTCTTCATCAATATCTTTAGTTGTATAGTCTGATACTTTATTTTCCCATTTTCCTGTTTCATTTTCATCTTTTAGGATTATATTTCTTATTTCTTTCATTGAAAGTTGTCTATCTTCATCTCCAACTCTCATATATGCTCGTCCAAAAGCTAAATAAGGAATGTCATCTCCTTCAAATTCTACTAATATACATTCTTTATCATCTAATTTTATTTTATCCACAATTGGATATATTTTAGGTTCAATATTTTCTGATATAGATTTTGAAACTTCTCTTATTGTTTTACTAGATACATCTTGTCCGATAATATCTCCATTATCTTTTATGCCAAAATATAACTTGCCGTTTTGATGCTTATTTAATATTGATGCTATAGATATTATGCCTTCTTTTAATTCACCAGTTGTTTTCTTAAATTCTATAACTTCATTTTCTAAAAAATTTATATTCGCCATATCAACATTCTCCTATCAAACTTACTTTTGCTAAGATTATAACACAATTTTTTTATAATTTATAGCCTTTTTCCAAACTTTTACAATTCTATTTCATCTTCTATTTTTTTGTGAGAATTTTGAATAAAATTCAAATTTTTATAATCAAATACTACTTCTTCATCACTTTCTGCTAAATTATAAGCAATAACACCTGCCATAGCTTGTACTATTTGTTCTTCTGTATTAGGATTAATAAATGTAATATTCAAACCTTTTTTCAAAATTCTCACCTTCTCTCATTTCAATACTATTATTAAACCTTTTAAATTATTACTTTTTATTAAAACTGCAAATAGTATTTACATACC
Organism: uncultured Lachnospiraceae bacterium; assembly: GCA_964613425.1. Classification (GTDB taxonomy): domain Bacteria; phylum Bacillota; class Clostridia; order TANB77; family CAG-508; genus CAZTHC01. The sequence continues at coordinate 1,947 of CAZTHC010000007.1, read as the reverse complement.
CATATGAGATTTGCCCTCATTCCTCTTTTTAGAGAACCATCCCTTTACATCACGTTAGCCAGATGGAAGTTTTATTATCTGTATTTGCAGTTTGCTATTCAATTTTCAAAGTGCTATAATAGAAAATACTTATATTAAATTATTATTTTCTATTTTCGCATTTAATTATAATCACATAAAATAACCCTGTAAATAGATTCTTACAAGGCTATAGATAAAGTAAAATTTAAAATAACTATATTCTATTTTTTAAAATGGAGGAAATATTGAAATGGTAACTAATTTCGCTATTAATAATAATAAAATTATATTGAAAAATACACGGAGAATATTTTGGTGCTGTCCATGATTTTGAATATAATATCGGAGATAAATTATATGAATTTGCTATAATGAGTTATGAGAATTTTGATAAATTAAAAGCGATGTATACAGGGCTTATAGAAGTTGTATGCTTTGCTAAAGAATCTAATTCTGAAGATGAAAAACTGGATTGTTTCTTTAAAATGTTTCAAATTGTTAATGCTTGTTTAGAATTTTCTCCATATACACATTTTTATACACAAGTTTTAATAGATATAATTGTAAAAACATATAACACTAAAGCATTTAGAACAGATTTATTATTTAAATCTCAAATTGGTGTTTCTATAAAAAATCCAAAATATTATGCTAGTGATATATTTATGGAATTAGAAGAAGATGAATATACAATACAGATTTTGCTTATGAAATGGGTTCAAAAAATAGATAAAATATCAACGAAAAAACATAATGAATATATGGAATATTTTGAAACTATACGAGATTTATTAATAGACAATTTTATAGAGAAAAAAAAGGATTTAAAAGAAAGACTAGAATTAATTAGCAAATACTCTAATAACTCTCTTGTTAGAAATTTAAGTGTACCCGAAAAATTATTTTTATATGAAACTAAAAGAGTATTTGATATACACTATGTTAATACTAAACCTGCACACGCTCTTTTTCTTGATACAAAATTCAAAACTAAATATATATGTGATACAGAATTATCTTTTGAAGAAAGAAAATTAGATATAGAAAATATTGTATCAATAATAAAGGAAAAACATATTGCTGCAGAAGAAGTTTATGAATTAGAAAATACAGAAGAACAAATTAGATTCGAACTTTTTAAAGTAATTCAAAATAACTTTACTATAAATAAATGTGAAAATTGTGGAAGATTATTTATTCCTATAACTAGCAGTAAAAATTCAAATCAAAAAGGAAGAAATGATCAAAAATATTGTAATAATTTGTTTTTAGATACTGGAAAAACTTGTAAAGAAATTGGTGCTTTAAATAAACGAAAAGGAAAAGTTAATGATAGCCCTATTTTGAAAGAGTTTCAACGAGAGTATAAAAGAATGTATGGATTACATTATAATCATCAAAAAGATTTTAAAGAAAAACAATTTAAAGAATGGTCTAAAAAGGCTCATGAGTTAAAAAAAAATTATAGAAATGAACAACTTAATAAATTTAAGTTTGAACTAAAAAAATTAAGTAATATGTATTTTCCAAGAAGATAAATATATTTATTACAACATTAAAAGTACCATAAAATTACATGATTTTATGGTACTTTTAATGTTATCTCATATGAAATATATTTTTTATTTTATTTATAATCCTTTTTAGTAATGGTTGTTTATATTCTATCATAGAAACATCTTCATTTTTAATATTTTCTTCAACAACTTTGTTTTGTTGAGGTTTTCTAAACAAATCATCTGGATTGTATTTTTCTTGTCTATCTCTTTCACGTTCATTATTTTGAACAGTTAATATTTTATTTTTTTTTTCTTCTGTTGCCCAATAATCTCTAAACAAAATTGCTATTATAGTCCTTGCCGTTTCAGAAACTTTTTGTTCTTGTAAGCTTTCTTCTGGATTATATCTAAAACTATTTTCACTGCT
>CAZTHC010000006.1:0-31985 GCA_964613425.1 uncultured Lachnospiraceae bacterium | reverse complement strand
GAAACGCTTGATATTGCTTAACATTTCTTTAATCGATAACTTACTCTAAAATGAATAAAAATTGCCACAAAATCAATCGTGAGGCGATTGATTAGGAAGATTTAGCAATCATAACTAAAGATGATAAAAGTAATTTAGAAATTGTAGATAGTCAACTAAATTATCAATATCAAAAACTAAAAGAAGAGTTTCAAAAGAGTCGATTTGAACATAAAAATAAGATAGCTAAATACTTTACAGCATTCCTGCAAAATTATCCAATGGATAATTTTGACAGGATAAATGAGTTTGTGGTATTATATGAATTAGAAAAATAGTAAGTTGTAGGTGAATTATATGGAAAAGGAAAAATTATTAAGTGAACTGCCTTTTTGGAATTTTTTAAACATGCAAGAAAAAAAAGAAATAATAAAACATTCTAATATAAAGAAATATAAAAAAGATAGTATGATTTTTAATAATTCAAATGAATGTTTAGGAATGACAAAGGTTATTTCAGGAAAAATAAGAGTTTATATAATGTCTGATGAAGGACGAGAGATTAATTTAATTGAAATAAAAAGTAACGAATGTTGTGTAATTTCTGCATCATGCATAATAAATAAAAATAATTTTAAAACAAATATTATTGCAGAAGAAGATACGGATATAATAATAATTAATAATAAAACTTTAAAAGATATTATTAAAGACAATATTCATGTAAGATGCTTTGTTTATGAATTAATGAATAACAAGATGTCTATGATTCTCTCACTAATGCAGAATATGATTTTTAATGATTTAACCAAAAGGTTATCAGATTTTTTAATGAAGATATATGAAAGAGATAATGATACAGAAATAAAGATTACTCAAGAAGATATAGCTAAAAATATAGGTTCTTCCAGAGAAGGTGTTTCAAGAATGCTAAAAAAATTTGAAAAAGAAGATTTAATAGTGTTATCGAGAAAGAAAATTATATTAAAAAATATAAATAAATTAAAAAATATTCAATAAATGTGACTTAATCACATAAAAATAAAAAATATTGTGATATAATCATTTCAGTAAAGTTGGAAAGAGGTGATAATTCTTGTCAGTAAAATTAAATAGTAACCAAGAAATCGTAAAAAGTATAAAAGATGGATTGAAAAAAACTGGAGGATATTGTCCTTGTAGAACCCAAAAAACAGAGGAAAATAAATGTATGTGTAAGGAATTTAGAGAACAGATAAAAGATCCAAATTTTGAAGGATATTGCCATTGTATGCTTTATTATAAAACAATAGATTAAAAGGAGGAAATGATGAACGAAGTAATTTTAAACACAAAAAATTTTAGTGAAGAAATTAATAATACAGACAAACTTGTTCTTATTGATTTTTTCGCAACATGGTGTGGACCATGTAAGATGCTAAGTCCAAATATAGCAGAAATAGCTAATGAACATAAAGAAACTGTTAAGGTTTGCAAAGTAAATACTGATGAAAATCAGGAATTAGCAATACAATATAACATTGTCAGTATTCCAACATTAATGTTTTTTAAAAATGGAAAGTTATTAAAAACTACAGTTGGATTTCATTCAAAAGGAGAACTAAAAGAAATTATTAATGAATTAATATAGGAGGTAACTATGAAATATGTTTGTACTATATGTGGATACATATATGATGATGAAAAAGAAAAAGTAAAATTTGAAGATTTACCAGATACATGGAGATGTCCTGTGTGTGGTGCTGCGAAATCAGATTTTAAAAAATTAGAAGATGAACCAATTAATAATGAACCTGCTAAAAATCAAAATACAGTTGTTGATGAAGAAAATGAAGATATGGAAAAATTATCAATAGGACAGTTAGCTGCATTATGTTCAAATTTAGCAAGAGGATGTCAAAAGCAATATAAATTTGAAGAAGAACAATCATTTTTAAAATTATCAAAATATTTTTCAGAAATAACACCTGCAATTGAAAATGATTCAATTGATAATTTATCAAATATGATTATGTCTGATATAAATGAAAAATATGTAGAAGTAAATAATGTAGCAAAAGTCAATGGTGATAGAGGTGCTGCTAGAGTTTGTGTATGGGGCGAGAAAGTAACTCGTATGTTAAATTCTTTGGTAAATAGATATATTGAAAAAGGCGAAGAAATATTTGAAGATTCAGAAGTATGGCTATGTACAACATGTGGATTTATATTTATAGGAAAAAATCCACCAGAAAAATGTCCTGTTTGTAAAGTACCAAGCTCAAAATTTGAAAAAATTGAAGGAGGTGTTTTATAATGGAAAAAAATGAAAAAAAGATGGTAGCAGTAAGAAATATAGATTTATGTTCAAAGGATTGTTTATGCTTATATGTATGCCCTAATGGTGCAACAGATACAGAAAATAGTATAATAGATGTTGATAAATGTACAGGATGCGGTATGTGTGCAAATGCTTGTCCAAGCAAAGCAATAAGCATGGTGCCAATAGAATATCCAGCACAGCAAAAAAAGAAAAAAGAAGTTGTAAATAATTTAAATAAATTATCAAAAAGCAAAGTTGAACAGGAAAAAATTGCAAAACAAATTGCTAATAATACAGATAAACCAGGATTTAAAAAGTTAATGACTGCTATTTCAAAATCAAATAGATTAATGGCGGAAGATATAATAAGAGAATCTGGTTATATGTTACCTCAAAGTAGTAACACCAATAAAATCTTAAATGAAATAAAAAACAATGACAAGTTTAAAAATATTCCAGTTCAAGAAATTGAAAAATTGTTAAATAAAATTAAAGTTAATGATAAAGAAGAGAAGTAGAATGATAATATGAATAAGTATCAAGGGACACAAACAGAAAAAAATTTAATGGAGGCATTTGCTGGAGAATCACAAGCAAGAAATAAATATACGTACTTTTCAAGTGTAGCAAAAAAAGAAGGGTATGAGCAAATGGCAGCATTGTTCTTAAAAACTGCTGAAAACGAAAAAGAACATGCAAAAATGTGGTTTAAAGAACTAAATGGTATCGGAAGCACAGAAGAAAATTTAAAAGCAGCAGCTGATGGAGAAAACTATGAATGGACAGATATGTATGAAAATTTTGCTAAAACTGCTGAAGAAGAAGGTTTTCCTGAACTAGCTTTTAAATTCCGTATAGTTGGTGCTATAGAAAAACATCATGAAGAAAGATATAGAGCATTATTAAAAAATATAGAAATGAAAGAAGTATTTGAAAAAAGCGAAGTTAAGATTTGGGAGTGTAGAAATTGTGGACATATAATTGTTGGAACAAAAGCTCCTGAAATGTGTCCAGTATGTAGTCATCCAAAATCTTATTTCGAAATTAATGCAGAAAATTACTAATATGAAAATAAAATGCAGATAATCTAATAATATTATCTGCATTTTTCATAACAAGGAGGATTAAATGATAAAGATAAAATTTGATAAAATTAATAATAGAGCAATTGCATTAGATGCGGATATTATAATAGGAGAATGTAATTTTGTTGAAAACGAAGAATATTGGAATATAATACATACAGGAGTAAATAACTCATATCAAGGTCAAGGTATTGCTAGAAAATTAGTTGATTGCATAGTAAAGAAAGCAAAAGATTGCAATAAAAATGTAATAGCAGAATGTTCTTATGCTAAAAAAATGCTAGAAAAAATATAAAATTATACTTATTATTGTGAAAGGAGATTACAAATGAATAAAACAATATATGTTATTTTAATAATAATTGCAATAGTGGTAGGAGTGATTTTAATGTTAAACAAAAAGGATAAAAATATTGATAATGAAGTGATTATTAAACATGTTTCAATGGATGATATAGTTGAAATTATGAATGAAAATAATAATTATATAATTTTAGATGTAAGAACTATTGCAGAATATAACGAGGGACATATACCTAATGCAATATGTATTCCAAACGAAACAATTGGAAGTAATATAATTAATGAACTTCCAGATAAAGAACAGTTAATTTTAGTATATTGTAGAAGTGGGAATAGAAGTAAACAAGCAGCAGAAAAATTGAGAAAATTAGGATATACTAATTTAATTGAGTTTGGTGGAATAATAGATTGGAAAGGCGAGCTTGTTAAGTATAGATAATTTGAAATTATCTATATTTTATAATATAATCGTAACAAGAATTAGTAAGTTGGAGGGATAATTAATGGATAATATAACACCTGCAAAATTAACAGATATGGGTATTTGCCCGACATGTTACGATAAAGCACATAATCATATTTTATATGGGGATAATACAGATAAAATGTTATTTGAAAACGATAATTTTGAATGTTTCTTGGTGGGAAATCCTAGAAGTGAAGGACATACTATAATTAGTACAAAACAACATTATAAAGACATGATGGAAGCACCAGATGAAATAATTAAAGAAATATTTGTATTTTCAAAAAAATGTATGAATGTCTTAAAAAGTGTTTATAAAGCTGAAAGCGTATATTTATGCACAATGTGTGATGGACTAATGAACCACTTTCATATACAATTAATACCAAGATACAATTATGAAGAGAGAGGTTCTAAAAATTTTGTTAAAGAACGAAAAATATACAAGGAAAATATAGAAAAAATATCTATGATTAGAGAATTATTAAGATAGCGATAAATTACAATTTATATAATAGTTCTATAATTTTATAGGGGCGACCAAAAGTCGCCTCTATATTTTTCAAGTATCCTGCTAAAAGCTACGCTTTTAGGCTCTTATTGGGATTCGGGGTGACTCCCTGTTCCTGCAAACTTTAAAAAAGTTTGAAAAAAAACGAAAAAATTTTAAAAATTTGCAACATTTGATAAAATTTTTGGCTTCATATATATAGAAATGTGAGGTGATGAAATTTGATAAATATGAAAAAGTTTTACTGTATTTCTATATTGTAATTTAAATAAAAAGAGATAATAATTCTCTTTTTAGCATAACATTTACCAGAAGTGTTATGAAGGAGTTAAAAAGTAATGCAAATTACCAATACAGAAATACAAGGCACGAAGTATGTTCAAATTTATTTGACAGAAGATGAACTCCAAAAAAAAGAAACAAAAGATTTAGCCCAAAAGTATAAACAAGAAAAATATAGCGTGGCTATTTTCGTAACTGGAAAAGAGAATTATCCCGAGATTCTTGAAAAAATAATTACGAAACAAGTGGAATTAAACAAAAATGTATGCTAACATGAAAACAAGCAATATCAGGCGAGATTTGGAGGATAAAATGACGGTTGTACGGATATTGTAGATTGTCTAGAGATGAAGATAAAGAAAACTATGCAAGTATTGAAGAACAGAAAAGAATTATTCAAGACTATGCAATTTCTCGTAATTGGACTATCTCAGACTTCTACATAGATGACAATGTTTCGGGATATACCTTTAACAGACCTGCATTTTCAAAAATGATTGAAAAAGTAAAAGGAGGAAAAATTGATGTAGTCATAGCAAAGGATTTATCAAGAATTGGAAGACATAACGGACGAGTATTAGTTTTAATAGATGAGTTTAAGAATATTCAAAAGAATTTAATATTAGTTTCTGAAATGGGTGGAACTTATGATGTTTTAAATGATAGAGATGATACTATTGGAATAACAACATGGTTTAATGAAAGATATGTTAAAGATTGTTCAAGAAAAACTAGAGATCACATGTATTCTAAACAAAAAACAGGAAGATTAATTATGGGAAATTATTATGGATATATAAAAGATCCAGAGGATATAACAAAGCTATATGTTGATGAAGAACTACGACCTGTTATAGAATTGATATATAAGCTATATACCGAAGAAGGAATTGGAAGAAAGAAAATTTGCGATATTCTAAATAGTAAATATAATTATCCAACTCCATCAGTTTACTATCAAATGAAACACTTGGAAAGAGGCAGAATATATAAACATCCTGTTCAAAAATTATGGTCCACATATATGGTAAGAAATATTTTAGAGAATGATGTATATTGTGGCACACTTAGAACTCATAAGAAAAAGACTGTATCCATAAGAGGTAAAGCAATAAAGCTTCCAGAGGAAGAACATTTTGTATTTGAAAATCATCATGAAGCAATTATATCTAAAGAAACATTTAACTTAGCTCAAGAAATAAGAAAAAGAAAATTAAATACAAAAAGTACATCAAGTACAAGAAAAAGAAATTATTACTTTTCAGGACTTTGCAGATGTGGTGATTGTGGTTTTGGAGTAAGTGGCGTAACTATAACTAGAAAACAATCTCAAAAAGGTTATGAATGTTCACAATATAGAACTTATGGTAAAGCTAGATGTAAATGTCATGAAATTAAAGAATCAGATATAATTATACATTTTAAGGAATTTTTAAAATTCACTAGAAATGAATACATAGATGAAATAAATAGAATACAATTTCAAGTAAAAACTAATACTAAAACAAATAATAAAGAAAAAATTAAATTTGAAATTGAGAACTTAAATGCTGAATACAAAGTTTTGATTAGTCAAAAAATTAAAGATTTAACTAATACCACAAATGAGTATCAACGAGAAATGATTGAAAATACATATAAGGAATTGGAAAAAGATAAAACTAATCGCATAGAACAATTACAAAAATTATTAGAGCAACAGCAAGAAGATATAGACACAGAAAAAATAAAAAAATTAAAAACAGCAATAGAATATTTTGATGATATTCTAAAATCTAATGAAACCAATAGATATATTTTAGAGTGTTTAATTGATAAAATATGGATTTATCACGATAAGAGTGTGAAATTCGAGCTAAAACCTGAAATTAGCCGATTAATATAATTATCCCCAAATTGAAGGCTTCTACCCCAGTGTGTACAACAGAGTTTATTGCTTTTTCAAAAATGCATACATATTTCGAAGAAAAAAATATTTGTTTACTAGGGTTAAGCATAGATAGCAATGCATCTCATTTGGCTTGGGTATATGACATTTATATCAAGACTGGTATACGAGTGCCTTTCCCGGTTATTGCAGATAGAAATAGTGAAATTGCAAGAAAATATGGTATGATTTCCAGTTTCGTAAATAATACTGCTACTGTTAGAAATGTGTATATTATTGATGATAAGGGTGTTATAAGAGCAATTTTAATTTACCCTATGGAAATTGGACGTTGTATTCCAGAAATTTTAAGAATAATAGATGCTATGCAGGTTTCAGATTGTGAAAATGTTGTAATGCCTGCAAATTGGGTGCCACGGTTGGCCAGTAATTATTAAAGCTCCAACTACAGTTGAAGGACTTGAAGAAAGAGTAAACGAAATTCAAAAAAATAAGAATGGAATAAGTTGGTATTTAAGTTTTAAAAATCCAGATGAGTTGGAAGATTTAAAATAAAACAGTAATGAATTTTTTGATGATTAAATTAAAATTTTATAGTTTATTTTTTGAAAATTTGCAAATAATAAATATATACTTTTTAAGGAGGTATATATGTATGAATCCTAAAAATCAAAAAATAAATTGTACAGTTGGTAGTTGCGCATACAATGATGAACAACAAAGATTATGCAATTTAGAACAAATAATTGTTGAACCATGTGCAGACTGCAATAATGGTAGAGCAAGTGATGAATGTATGTGTGGAAGTTATGAATGTAAATGTAATGACTAGTAGTAAATGAGCGGGGAATCCTGCTCATTTACTATTTTTTTCTTGACTTTTTATAATATTAGCAATAAAATACTTCGTATAGTAGAAAATACGATATTATAGAATAAATATGTAGCGAGCATAGCTCGTTTCAAAAGGAAAATTTAAGGAGGACTAAAAATGCCACTAGTAACAACAAAAGAAATGTTTGAAAAATCAATTAAAGAAAATTATGCAATAGGAGCTTTTAATGTAAATAATATGGAAATATTACAAGGAATTGTAGATGCAGCAGCTAAACAAAATTCACCAATAATTTTGCAAGCTTCAGCTGGTGCAATAAAATATGCAAGACCTATATATTTAACAAAAATGGTAGAAGCAGCAACTATGGAAACTAATATTCCAATAGCATTGCACTTAGACCATGGTCCAGATTTTGAAACTTGTAAAATGTGTATAGATGCAGGATTTACATCTGTAATGATAGATGGTTCAAAATATGATTTTGAAGAAAATGTTGAAATAACTAAAAAAGTTGTAGAATATGCTCATTCAAAAGGAGTTGTAGTTGAAGCAGAAATAGGTAAACTAGCAGGAGTTGAAGATGATGTTAATGTATCTTCTGATGACGCAATGTATACAAATCCAGACGAAGCAGAAGAATTTGTAAAAAGAACAGGTTGTGATTCTTTGGCAATTGCAATTGGCACAAGTCATGGAGCATGCAAGTTTAAAGGAGAACCAAAATTAAGATTTGATATTTTAAAAGAAATAAAAAGTAGAATTCCAAATACACCAATTGTATTGCATGGTGCTTCAACAGTAGTTCCAGAATTAGTAAAACAATGTAATGATTATGGAGCAAATATAGAAGGAGCACAAGGTGTTCCAGATGAAATGTTACATGAAGCTAGTATTTCTGGAGTTTCTAAAATAAATGTAGATACAGATTTAAGATTAGCATTTACAGCTGGAATTCGTAAAGTATTTGCTGAACAGCCAGAAGCATTTGACCCAAGAAAATATTTACAACCTGCTAGAGAAGAAATTACTAATTTAGTAGAACATAAAATTAAAGATGTTTTTGGTTCATCAAATAAAGCATAAATAAATATATATTTCGAAGAAATTACTAAAATGTATGGAGGAAAATAAATGATAAAACTGATTTCTAAAAACCCTAATGCACTACATAACTATACAATTGAAGACAAATTAGAAGCAGGAATAGTTTTAACTGGTACAGAAATAAAATCTATTAGAAATGGTAAAGTAAACTTAAAAGATAGTTATGCAGGAATAAAAAATGGTGAAGCTTATATTTACAATTTACATATTAGTCCATACGAACAAGGAAATATTTTTAATAAAGATCCATTGAGAGATAGAAAATTGTTACTTAGTAAAAATGAAATTTTAAAACTTTTTGGACTTATAAAACAAAAAGGTTATAGTCTTGTACCAATTAGTATGTATTTCAAAAATAATTTTGTTAAAATTGAACTTGGTATAGGAAAAGGTAAAAAATTATATGATAAAAGGGAAGATATAGCAAAAAAAGAAGCAGAAAGAAGAATACAACAAAATTTGAAAAATAATTTTAAATATTAATATTTTAAAATTCGGGTCGTCGAGGACGCCGACCCCTACAGTTTGTATTACATTTATTTATCGCAATTTTAGGGGGAAGATACTGTACCTTCCTGCAAAAAATTAAATTAAAAGAGATTCTAATTATTTAGAATCTCTTTTTCATATTTATTGATCGTTTCTAGTATTTGTATTTTGATTAGCATAGTACCAAACAAGAGCTATTATAATAATTGCAACTATTGCAAGAATAACCCAAGTCCAAGCTGTTGAACCCATAAAACCTGTTGCGTCTGTTCCACCATCAGTTGCAGTTCTTGTTGCAGTATAATCTGTAGTTGTTTGTCCACCGTCAGTTCTATTAGTATCTGTAATTGAACTAGCATCATTACCCATTTGAGTTACACCGTTTGAAATTCCACCAGCTGTATTTCCAATTGCATTTTCTGTAGCTTTTACACCATCTCTTACAGTATTACCAACAGTATTTATATCTACAGTAGCAAAGCAAACTGTGCTAACGAATAATATACAAAAAAATAAAGATAATAATATTAAAAGTTTTTTAGTCATGACTACCTCCTATAAAAAAAATTTGTTTTTTGAACTATTAATATTATTAATTTTATTAAAAATTTTATGCATAAAAAAAGTGGAATTGAAAACCAAATTTCCAATTCCATTATAAATTTTAAAAATTATTTTTTTAATCTTATTAAAATGGCTATTGATAATAAAATAAGTAAAGTTCCAACAACTATTAATAAAATATTTAAAATATTTTGTAATCCTAAACCTTCTTCTGGTAATGTAGCTCTAGTTGAAGAAGTTTGTGTGCTTGCGGAAGTTTCAGGTCCTGTAGTAGTTGTTGTTAAAAGTTCATCATCATCTTCTTCTACGACTACATTATCAGATGTGCTTGTAATATTTGAAAATAAAGAATTTAAGTCAATTGCTTTTACTGAAGTACTAAGTACTGCAACTAAAAATAAAACTATAAATATAGATATAACTATTTTTTTCATATGTTTCCTCCCAAATTTGATTATTAATTAATAATACTATAATACACAAATAAAACCTAAATGTCTAGTAAAATTTTAAAATTTTAATTTAATATTGACAAATTAAAAAAAATACTATAAACTCTAACAAAGGTAAGGGAGTAATTAACATACAAATTATGTGGCAAAGTTCAACATCCTGATGAAAAATCTGGCTTTGCTTTAAATAATGAGACTTATCTACATTAATTGAAATGTAGATAAGTCTCTTTTTTCATATATAGAAGAATAAGACAAAAGCTCCGCCCCTTTGTCTTAATTATAGGAGGAAAAAAATATGAATTTAAAAATTGAAAATTTAAAAAAGTTTTATGGAGAAGGAGAAAGTAGAGTAGAGGTACTAAGAGGAATAAATTGTGAAATTGAAGAAGGCAAGATATGTGTTCTTCTAGGCCCATCTGGTTCTGGAAAATCTACATTATTAAACATAATAGGTGGAATTGAAAAAGCAGATAATGGATGTGTACATATTGGTAATACTTCAACTGCAGATATGAATGAAAAGGAATTATCACAATATAGAAGAAAAAATTTGGGATTTGTTTTTCAGTTTTATAATTTGGTTCCAAATTTAACTGTTAAAGAGAATATTGAAGTTGGAGAATATTTGGGAGAAAATCCATTAGAAATTAATGAACTTATTAAAACACTTGGATTATGGGAGCATAAAGATAAATTTCCTAATCAATTATCTGGAGGTCAACAACAACGTTGCGCAATAGGAAGAGCTTTAGTGAAAAATCCAAGTATTTTATTATGCGATGAACCCACAGGAGCTCTTGATTCTTCTACATCTAGAGAAATATTAGAATTAATAGAAACTGTAAACAAAAAATATAAAAATACAATTATAATTGTTACACATAATGAATCAATTAAAAAAATGGCACATCAAATAATGAAAATTATAGATGGTAGAATTGTAGATAATTATGATAATAAAGAAATAGTTTCAGCAAAAAGTCTAGAATGGTAGGTGAAATATATGAAAAATCCATTAAATAAAAGAACTATTAGAGATATAAAATCAAATTTAGGGAAATATATGTCAATGTTTTTACTAATTACGATTACAATTGCAATAGGATCAGGATTTTTAGTATCTGCAGATAGTTTACGGAAATACTTTGTACGAAAATCAAAAGAAAAGTCATGTTGAAGATGGAAATTTTGAATTTAGTGCAGAACTAAATGACAATACATTAAGAAGTATAGAGAATTTAGGAGTAAATATAGAGAAAAATTATTACGTAAATGCAAATGATTTCAAAGGAGAAAAGGGAGAATCTATATTACGTATTTATAAGAATAGAAATAAAGTAAACACAGCTTCAATATTTGAAGGAAAATTACCTGAAGAACAATCAGAGATTGCGTTAGATAGATTATTTGCAGAGAATAATAAAATAAAAGTAGGTGATATAATTCAAATTAATAATATTAATTTGAAGGTGTGCGGAACAATTTCTTTGCCGGATTACAATTCGTTATTTAAAAATAATTTAGATATAGTAATGGAGACAGTTACTTTTGGAATTGCTACTATTAACGAAACTGATTTTGATACAATATCAAATACTTATGGAATAAATTATAAGTATTCTTATTATTTTAAAAATGAGAATTTAACAGAAACGGAAAAAGAGAAATTATATGAGGATATAAAGGAATGTTTAATAAAAGAAGTTACAAAACAGAACATTGAAAATCCTTTAAACAACATAGAAATAGTTGATTTCTTAACTAGAGAGAATAACCAATCAATAACTTTTTTGGAGGAAGATATTGGAAAAGATGTTCCGGCAATGAAATCATTTTTAATAATTATAATTGTAATGATGGCATTTGTTTTTGTCGTTTTAACAAATAACACAATAGACCATGAAGCTAATATTATTGGTACACTTAGGGCGTCTGGTTATACTAAGAGTGAAATTATTAGACACTATCTAAAAATTTCTGCTTTTATAACAATTGCAAGTGCAATAATAGGAAATTTAATAGGATATTTCTTGTTAATAGAACCATTTAAAAAAATTTATTATACTACATATTGTGTATCTCCATTTATTATGAGATGGAATTTAGAAGCATTTATATTAACTACTATTATTCCAATAGCTTTAATGATACTAATAAATTACTTTATGCTAAAAAATAAATTATCTTTATCACCTTTAAAATTTTTAAGAGGAGATTTAAAAAAGAATAAAAATAAAAAAGCAGTTAAATTACCAAGTAAAATGTCATTCAAAAATAGATTTCGTTTACGTGTTATTATTCAAAATAAAAGTAGTTTTTTAATATTATTTATAGGAATATTTTTAGGTTCACTAATTTTAATGTTTGGAATAGGTTTTATGCCATTATTGAATCATCATGTAGATACTGTTAGTGAAACTATTCCTGTAAATTATCAATATGTTTTGAAAGCTCCTATTGAGAGTAATGATGGAGAAAAGGTAACTTTGCAGAATTTTCAAACTTACTATGAATTTGGCAATAGGGATATGGAAATTAACTTTTATGGAATAACTGAAGACAGCCAGTATTATAAAAATATTAATTTGCCTGAAGATGAAAGTTCAATTGTTATTTCAGACAATTTAGCTAAAAAGATGAAATTAAATGTAGGTGACATTGTTGAATTTAAAAATAAATATTTAAAAGAAACATACAAATTAAAAATATCTGATATTTATTCATATAAAGTAAGTTTTGCAGCATTTATGAAACAAGAGAATTTAAATAAACTATTAGATAAAGATGAAGGATATTTCAATATATATGTATCAAATGATAAATTAGATTTAGATAATAACTATGTTGCTAAAGTTATAACAAAAGACGATATGAAAAATGTTATAACTCAGATGTTATCATCTTTTGAAGGTATGATCGAGATTGTAATAGCATTTGCAATATGTATTTATTTAGTATTAATGTACGTATTAACTAAAGTTGTTATAGATAAAAACGCAAATAATATTTCACTAATGAAGGTTTTTGGATATACTGAAAAAGAAATTAGAAAGTTTTATTTAAAATCGACTACATATACAATATTACTTTCTTTAATAACGGTAATACCATTAAATATAGCTACATTTAAACTGATTCTTGAATATGCACTTGCAGAAATAGAAGGATATTTTGAATTCTATTTACCTGTTTATATTTATTTAGAAATGGTATTGATGGGAATATTGTCATATTTTGCAATTAATGGATTTCATATTTTAAAAGTTAAAAAAATTAAAATGAATGAAGTGTTAAAGAATAGAGAATAAATATGTTATAATTCAAAAGAGGTGAAAAATATGTCAATGTGGAATCCTTGGAGAGGCTGCAAAAAATGTAGCGATGGCTGCAAATATTGCTACATACATAAAGGAGATTATAAAAGAAATATTGATACAAGTGATATAACAAAAACAACAGATTTTTCAAAACCAATTGAAAAATTAAAAAATGGAACATATAAAATAAAATCAGGACTTGTTTATTTAGGATTTTCAACAGATTTTCTAATAGAAGAAGCAGATGAGTGGAGAGATGAATGTTGGAAAATAATTAAAGAAAGGTCAGATTTGAATTTTTTGTTTCTAACAAAACGTATAGATAGATTTATGAATTGTATTCCAGAAGATTGGAATGAAGGATATGATAATGTAATTGTTTGTTGTACAATTGAAAATCAAAAAAATGCAGATTACAAATTGGCAATATTTAAGAATTTACCAATTAAACATAAGTGCATTACAGCACAGCCATTGCTTGAAGCCATAGATATATGGCAATATTTGGACAATATTGAATTAGTAGTAGTTGGAGGAGAATCAGATTATAATGCTAGACCACTTAACTACGATTGGGTTATTAATATTAGAGAACAATGTATGAAAAAAGGTGTTGATTTTGAATTCAGACAATGTGGAACACATTTTATAAAAGATAACAAACAGTACACTTTGCAAGTAAAAGATTTAGCAAAACAAGCAAAATTAGCAAATATAAATTATTATACAAATATGAGAAAAATAATATATTAATTTTTTTACTATGAAATAGAAAAGACCTTGTTAATGTCATTTTGAGCGAAACAAAGTGAAGCCGAAACATCTCAGGATATAAATTATTATACAAAATTGTCTTGAAAAACAAGTGATTATCTATTAGAATAAAAACATATTGCAAACTGCAGGTGACAAGTTCTGTGTTTGCCCGCAAAAAAATGTTAAATAAAATTAAAATAAATAGGAGGAGATATTTTTGAATAATGTAATAGAAGTAAAAAATTTAACTAAAAAATATAAAGAGTTAACTGCTGTTGATGATTTATCTTTTGAAGTACATGAAGGAGAAATCTTAGGACTTTTAGGACCTAATGGAAGTGGAAAATCAACAACAATTAATTGTTTATTGTCATTATTAAATTTTAGTAGTGGCGTTATAAAAATTTTCGGAAAAGAAATGAAACCAGATTCTTATGATATAAAAAGAGATTTAGGAGTGGTTTTTCAAGATGTAGCTGTATTTGACGAATTAACAGTGTATGAAAATATAGATTATTTTTGTGGACTTTATATAAAAGAAAAATCTACAAGAGAAAAGTATATTAATGATGCAATAGTATTAGTAGGATTAGAAGATTTTAAAAAGTTCTATCCAAAACAATTATCTGGTGGACTTTTAAGACGATTAAATATAGCATGTGGAATTGCACATAAACCTAAGTTAATATTCTTAGATGAACCAACTGTTGCTGTAGACCCACAAAGTAGAAATAATATATTAGATGGAATAAAAAAACTAAGAGATAATGGAGCAACAATTATTTATACAACGCATTATATGGAGGAAGTAGAAATACTTTGTGATAGAATTATTATATTAGATAAAGGTAAAATAATTGCTAGTGGAACTAGTGATGAATTAAAAGACCTTGCAAAAATTGATGAAAAAGTAACTGTAGAAATAAATAATCTAGACTCAAAATATATAGCAGAAATCAAAAATCAAAAAAATGTAGAAGAAGTAAATTATAATGTTACAGATTTAGTTATAACATATAGAAAAGGCAAAAATAATTTAAGTGATTTAATAGATTACTTGAAAAAAGAGCAAATAGGGTATAATAAAATTTATTCTGAAAGACCTACGTTAAACGATGTATTCCTAGAATTAACAGGAAAGGAATTACGTGATTAATGTTTATACATAATTTGAAATATACCTTTAAAACTCTTTTAAGAAGTAGAATGTTAATATTTTGGACATTTGCCTTTCCAATAATATTAGGAACATTATTTAATTTAGCATTTTCAAATATAGAAAATAGTGAAAAACTAGATATAATTAAAATTGCTATTGTAAATGATGAGAATTATGAAAAAAACGAAATAATTAAAGAAACTTTTAAAACATTAAGCGACGAAGAAAACGCAGATAGATTGTTTGAAACTAAATATGTAAGCTTAGAAGAAGCAAATAATTCATTAAAAAACAATGAAATTTCAGGATATATTATAATAGAAAAAAATATGCCTAAAGTAGTTATAACAACAAATGGAATTAATCAAACAATATTAAAATATGTAACAGAGGAAATTGTTCAAAGTTCAGAAATAGTAAACAATCTTGGAAGTAAGGAAATAGTTGAACAAATTTCAGCAGGAAACAAATTGGTTAATTACGAACAAATATATAAAGATATTGCGGAAAAAATACAAAACAATGAAGTAACATTTGAAAATATATCAAATAAAAATTTAAGTTATACAATGATTGAATTCTATACATTAATAGCTATGACTTGTTTATATGGTGGAACTCTAGCGATGGTTTCTATAAATAACAGTTTAGCTAATATGGGAAATATAGGAAAGAGAGTAGCTGTAACACCTATAAATAAAGGCAAGATAATACTTTCTAGCGTTATTGCGAGCTATGTTACTCAAATTATAGGATTAGCATTATTATTTGTATATACAATTTTTGTTTTAAATGTAGATTATGGAAGTAATCTATTATTAATAATATTATTAGCTTTGACGGGAAGCTTAGCAGGATTGAGTTTAGGAATAGCTGTTGCTACTCTAATAAAATCTAATGATAATACAAAAGTTGGAATACTAATATCTGTCACAATGCTAGGATGCTTCTTATCAGGAATGATGGGAATTACAATGAAATATGTAGTAGACAAGAATGTTCCTATTGTTAATTTGTTAAATCCAGCTAGTATGATAACAGATGGATTCTACTCATTATATTATTATAATACTTATGACAGGTATTTATTTAATATAATTAGTTTACTTGCTTTTACCTTTATTATGATATTTGTATCATTTAAAGGACTAAGGAGGCAAAAATATGACAGTATTTAAAACATTTTTAAAAGTATTAAATAAATGTAAGATTCCAATAATTATGTATACAGTATTTTTAATAGGATTTGGTGGATTCAATATGGCAACAAGTGAAACTTCTACAAATTTTGAAGCTACTAAGCCAGATATTCTTATTGTAAATAATGATGAAAATATTGGAATAACAAATAATTTAATAGAATATTTAAAGAATAATTGTAAAGTTGCAGACAATATTAAAGATGATGAAGATGCAATAAATGATGCTTTATTTTATAGAGAAATTAGTTATATTGTTTATATACCAGAAGATTATAGACAAAATTCATTAAATGGTGAAAAACCAGAAATAAAAATTAAGACTTCAGGAGATTATGAAGCAAGTTATGCTGAAATGCTATTAACAAAGTATATTAAAGTGTTTAATATTTACATTGAACAGAATATGGATGAGGACCAAATAATAAGCAGTATTAATGACACTTTGAAAAAACAAGTAGATATAGAAATAACATCTAAGTTAGATACAAATAGTATTTCAAGAGCAACATTTTATTACAATTTTGCTAGTTACAGTTTACTTGCAGGAGCAATATATGTTATTTGCTTAGTACTAGCAAGCTTTAATGATTTGAAAATTAAAAAGAGAACTATAATTAGTAGTATGAATTATAAAAAACATAATAGATTATTACTATTTTCAAATGGATTATTTGCATTAGTGTTGTGGCTATTCTATATAGTATTAAGCTTTGTACTAATTGGCGAAACAATGTTTACAACGCATGGATTAATATATATTATTAATTCATTGGTATTTACAATATGTACAGTAACAATAGCTTTTCTAATAAATAATATTGTAAATGATAAAAATGCAATTAATGGTATAGTAAATGTCGTTGCATTAGGTTCAAGCTTCCTAAGTGGGGCATTTGTTCCAGTAGAAATGCTACCTAATTCAGTTTTAACATGTGCTAGAATTTTACCATCATATTGGTATATTCAAACAAATGAATTGTTAAAATCTGTAGAGACATTTAATATTGATACTTTAAAACCAATAATAATAAATATGTCAATTATTTTAGGATTTTCAGTAATATTTATTGTAATAGCAAATGTTATTTCAAAAAAGAAAAGAAAGATTGCATAAACTAGTAAAATAAAGAAGTATAAATTTAAAACAGGGGACGTATTGAATATGTCCCCTGAAAAATTACATTCCTAAAATTCTTCCAAATTGAATAGAAAAACTTTGCCACCAAGGAGCACTATAACGAAATTTAGGATTTTTTGATTCAACAGCTTTAATGTATTTATTTATAATTGAAGTATAAGGCTTTTGCTCTAAGAAATTCCAAATTCTTAATTCTTTTTCTTTTATCAAAGAAACATAATTTGAAAAATAAGACTGATTATTCATCCATTCATATTTCTTTTCATTATTTTCTTTATTGAAACCAGTAGCGTAAGCACCGGGTTCAATTAAAGAAATCTTAATATCTATTCCAGATAATTTTTTTAATAATTGCATTTCTTTTTTTAAACAAATTCCAAAACATTCCAAAGCAAATTTACTAGAACAATATGGGGATAGAAAAGGCATTGGAATTCTGCCAACTAAAGAAGATAGAATAATAATTCGTCCTTTTTTATTTGTTTCTATCATTTTTTTTATTGCAAGTTGTATCATATGAAGATTTGCAAAAACATTTGTATTAAATACCTTTTCAATTCTTTCTATTTGTATGTCAGCAACAGATCCAGAATCACCTATTGCAGTATTATTAATAAAAGTGTCAATATTGTAATTTAAAATTAACTCTCTATCGTTAGAGTTTAACACATCTAATTTAAAAACTTTTAATTTCAAATTTTCGTTTTGAGCAATTTTGCATAAAGGTTCAATTTGATTTTCATAATGTACACTTGCATAAACAATATGTCCTCTTCTTGCTAATTGAAGAGAAGCTTCTTTACCAAGGCCGGAACCAGCACCAGTAATAAAAATTTTTCCCATAAGACCTCCACTCAGGCATAATCCATATAATACAATTATTTCCATTTCATAAAAAATAATTCTTTAATTATGCAAATTATAAATATGAATTATGCATATGGAAGTAGAGTAGTAAAATGTAGAACAAAAAAAGATTTTGTTTAAATATTGTTGCAAATAAATGCAATATTATTTATAATATAAAATATATATAATATGAAATGGAGGAATTAAATATGGGATTTATTAAAGCATTCGCTGGAGCTCTTGGTGGCTCATTTGCAGATCAATGGAAAGATTTTTATGGCCCAATGGAAGGAGTATCACCAACAGCAGCAGTATATATGGCAGTACCACAAGGAACAAATGCAGGAAGAGGATCTAATACAAAAGGTTCTGAAAACATAATAACAAATGGAAGTAAAATAATGGTACCAGAAGGTACAGCACTTATTACTATGCAAGATGGAGGAATAACAGGATGTATTACAGAACCAGGTGGATTTATTTATTCATCAGATGATCCAAGCGCTAAATCAATGTTTTCAGGAGATGGATTTTTCTCTTCAACATTTGGTCAAAGCTGGGAGAGATTTAAATTTGGCGGTATACCAAGTTCACAACAAGCAGCTTTTTATGTTAATTTAAAAGAAATTCCAGGAAATCGTTTTGGAACACAATCTGAAATTTATTGGGATGATGCATATTTAAATGCACAAGTAGGAGCAGTAACAAGGGGAACATATACATTAAAAATTACAGATCCAATATTATTCTTAAAGAATTTTGTACCAGTAACATATTTACAATCTGGTAGTGAAATATTTGACTTTGCAGATATGGATAATGTTGCAGGAGAACAATTATTTAATGAAGTTGTAGGAAGTTTATCAGCAGCATTTTCAATATATACAAATGATCCAAGCAAAGGAAACCGTATGACGAAAATACAAGCAGATCAAATAGGATTTGCTAAATCTCTTTCTGCTGCTGTAGAAGAAGGATATAGATGGCAATCTGATAGAGGAATAGAAATAGTTAGAGTTGCTTTAACAGCAATAGAATATGACGAAGATACAAAAAAATTGCTTAGTGATGTTAAAAAAGCAGATGCATTATCTGGTGCAAGAGGAAATTCATTTATGCAACAATCTGTTGCTCGTGGTTTCCAAGCAGCAGGTGAAAATGGTGGCGGAGCATCAGGTATGGCGTTTATGGGAATGGGAGTAAACAGCGTAGGAGGAGCAATGGGTGCATTCCAACAACCAGTACAACAACCAGCGGCTCAACAACCACAAGAAGACCCATATGAGAAATTAACAAAACTTAAAAAACTATTAGAAGATGGAGTTATTTCACAAGAAGATTTTGACGAGGCAAAGAAAAAACTATTGGGGGTTTAGTTAATGAGTAATGTGGATTTAGAAGAAAATGAAGTATTAGATGAAATTAAAGAAGAAGGACCTACAATTATAAAAACAGATGAGGGAGCAAAAGATGGTCAAAATAAGTGTCCTAAGTGTGGTGCCACAGATATTTCATTAAATATAAAAAATGGAAAGTTGAGATGTAACTTTTGTAGACATGAATTTGAACCAGAAAAACTAGATGTAATGGAAAGTGATATAAGCAAACTTGATAAAGAAATTTTAGGTTCTGGAGCGCAAGATATTATTGCAGACGCAAAAGATGTAATTACATTTAAATGTAGCAGTTGTGGAGCAGAAGTTGTAGTTGATACTGAAAAATCAGCACAAGCTAGATGCCACTGGTGTAGAAATACATTATCTATTAATCAACAAATTCCGAATGGTGCAGTTCCAGATACTGTTTTACCATTTAAAGTACCTAAAAATGAAGCAAAAGAATCAATTGAAAAGTTTGTTGGAAAAAGAAAATTTTTTGCACATCCACAATTTAAAAATGAATTTACAACAGAAAATGTAATGGGTGTTTATTTACCTTATATGATTGTAGATGCTAATACACATGCAAATTTAGTAGGTCAAGGGGAGCATGAAACTAGAAGATATACAGTAAAACAAGGAGATAACTCAAAAACATATTATGATGCAGATTTATATGATGTTGAAAGAGAATTTGATTTAACAATTGAAGGATTAACTGTTGAATCTAGTGAAGATAAATTAGATACAAAAAATAAAAACAAAACAACTAATATAATTAATTCTATTATGCCTTTTGATACAGAGAATTGTGTTAAATGGGATGCAAATTATATAAAAGGATATACTTCTGAGAAAAGAGATACAAATGTAGAACAACTTAAAGGATTAGTAAAAGAACAATCAAAAGATATAGCTAGATTTGCAGCAAATAAAACATTAACTCATTATGACCGCGGTGTTAAATGGGATACACAGGAATTAAATGTAAAAGGACAACAATGGAAATCTGCATATTTACCTGTTTGGTTATACAGCTATCAACAGAAAAAAGGAAATAGTAGTTTACTTCATTATGTTGCAGTAAATGCAAGAACTAAAGAAACTATGGGTAGTGTGCCAATACATATGCCAAAACTTGTAGGAGTATCCGCAATTGTTGAAGTTTTAGGACTTATAGCAACATTGTTTACTTCTAAAGATACAGATGAAAATTGGCCATGGATTTTCTTATTAAGTGGATTTATATATTTTGCAATAATGTATGCAAAGTATAGAAATAAAGGTGCTAGACATAGTCATGAAACTGAAACAAAAACAAATATGACAAATCTACAACAAAAAGATGTATTTGTTAAAAAGAAAACAAGACTTTCAAATTCAACAATGGAGGGTGCTAATAATAAAAGTGTTTCAAATATTTTTGGAAATAAAAGTTTTGTAGATAAGCTAGCTGAAAAAACACAAGAACAGTTTAAAGATAAAGAATAAAAGATTTAATTATAAAACAAGGTATTTATATATACCTTGTTTTTTTATATATAAAGTGCTAAAATTAGTAAGTATATTTATATAAAAAAGGAGAAATAATGTTTAAATTACATTCTGAATATAAACCAACTGGTGACCAACCAGCTGCAATTGAATATTTAAGTAAAGGAATTAAAGATGGTAAGAAATTTCAAACTTTATTAGGCGTTACTGGTTCACGGAAAAACTTTTACAATGGCAAATATAATTCAAAATGTGCAAAAACCAACGCTTATATTAGCTCATAATAAAACTTTGGCTGGGCAATTGTATAGTGAGTTTAAAGAATTTTTTCCAGAAAATAGTGTAGAGTATTTTGTTTCTTATTATGATTATTATCAGCCTGAAGCATATATTGCTTCATCAGATACATATATAGAAAAGGATTCTTCTATTAATGATGAAATAGATAAATTACGTCATTCAGCAACATTAGCTTTATTCGAGAAAAAAGATGTTATTATTATAGCTTCTGTTTCATGTATTTATGGATTAGGTGACCCTGTGGATTATCAAGAAATGATGTTATCTTTAAGACCAGAAATGAATAAATCCAGAGACGAAATAATGAAGAAATTAGTAAAAATGCAGTATTCAAGGAATGAATTAGACTTTAAAAGAGGAACATTTAGGGCAAAAGGCGATGTTTTAGAAATATATCCATCTTCTCAAAGTGAATCTGCTGTAAGAATAGAATTTTGGGGAGATGAGGTAGAAAAAATAAATGAAATCAATCCTTTAACTGGAAAGTCATTGGGATTACGAAATCATATTTTAATACCACCAGCTTCTCAATATGTAACAAATAATGATAAATTAGACAAAGCAATAGTAACAATAGAAGAAGAATTAGAAGAGAGAGTTAAGTTTTTTAAAGAAAATAATAAATTTATAGAAGCTCAAAGAATAGAAGAGAGAACTAATTTTGACATTGAAATGCTTAAAGAAACTGGATTTTGCCAGGGTATAGAAAATTATTCTAGACATATAAGTGGCAGACCAGAAGGAAGTGCACCATATACATTATTTGATTATTTCCCAGATGATTTTTTACTACTAATAGATGAATCACATGCTACTATTCCTCAGGTAAGGGGAATGTACAATGGAGATAGAGCAAGAAAAGAATCATTAATTAATTATGGGTTTAGACTACCTTCTGCATTTGATAATAGACCTTTGAAATTTAATGAATTTGAAGATAGAATTAATCAATGTGTATTTGTTAGTGCAACTCCTGCAGATTACGAAAAAGAAAATTCAAAAGGAAACGTTGTTGAACAAATTATCCGTCCAACAGGACTGTTGGACCCTAAAATAGAAGTAAAGCCAGTTACAAATCAAATTGATAATTTGATAGAACAAATTAGAATACGTGTAGAAAAGAAAGAAAGAGTTTTAGTAACTACTTTAACTAAAAAAATGGCTGAAGATTTGACAGATTACTTAAAAAATGTAGATATAAAAGTTAGATATATGCATTCAGATATTAAGGCGCTAGAAAGAATGGAAATTTTACGTGACTTAAGAGTTGGGGAATTTGATGTTTTAGTAGGAATTAATCTTCTAAGAGAAGGTTTAGACTTACCAGAGGTTTCACTTGTAGCAATATTAGATGCAGATAAAGAAGGCTTTTTACGTTCTGAAAGGTCACTAATTCAAACAATAGGACGTGCTGCAAGAAATACAGAAGGAACAGTTATAATGTATGCAGATGAACTAACAGAATCTATGGAAAAGGCAATAGCTGAAACAAATCGTAGAAGACAAATACAAGAACAATATAATAAAGAACATAACATTACACCACAAACAATAAAGAAATCTATAAGAGATGTAATTAAAGCAACAGTTGTTGAAGATATTAAAGAAAAATATACAATAAAAGAAGATGAAAGTATTCAAGATATTATTAATACTTTAACAGATGAAATGTTAAAACATGCTACAAATATGGAATTTGAAAAAGCAGCTGAATTAAGAGATAAAATTAAAGAATTAGAAAATTTGTTATAATAAAATTAAAAAGAAATATATGAAAATTTTCAAAAATGCTCGTTCAAAAAATTATCATAAAAACTCTAAAAAAAATTAATGGCACCCTTCCAAGGCAAGCTTGAACTCTTTCCATGAATTTTTTAAAGAGTTTTTAATTCAAATTTTTATCAATGCGCTTTTTTCAAATTTTATATATTTCTTTTTATAATAACTTATATAATTTCTATTAGCTAGCGTCCTCGACAGCCCGCTAATAAGTTTATTTATTTTATAATTGGCATAGAATCATCATTTTCTATCCAATCGCTAACATTTACAATCTTATATTCTGTTTTACTTAAACGCATAACAACTTTTTCAATTCCAGCATTTATAATAACTCTTTTACACATTAAACAAGAATCAATATTTTTATTATAAACTTTATCTCCATCTGTATGTGGTGTAATACCTTCAATTCCAACTAAATACATTGTACCACCAAGAGCTTTTTCACGACCAGCAGCAATTACTGCATTTTGCTCTGCATGCACACTACGGCATAATTCGTAACGTTGACCAGAAGAAATATTTTCTTTTTCTCTTCTGCAAAAACCAATATCGCAACAATTTTTTCTACCACGAGGAGCACCAGTATAACCTGTAGAAACAATAGAATCATTATTTACAATAATTGCTCCATAATTTCTACGTAAACAAGTACCTCTGTTTAGAGCAGCTTCAGCCATATCTAAATAATAATTTTCTTTATCAATTCTATTTCCTTCCATTTTTACCTCCATAAAAGATATATTATTAAATATGAATAGAGTTTATCACTTTTGTAATATAATGTCAAAAACTTTCAAAATGTAATATTATGAATAAAAAATAATGGACTAATTCACATAAATATGATATAATAAATGTTGCATATTTATAGAAATATATTGAAAATGAAAGGTGATTATATATATGAAATTCTATAAAAAAGGTTTTTATGAAGAATTTTTTGAAAACAAAAGATTTTCTGAAGAAAATTTGCCAACTTTAGGAGAAGTTTCAGAAATTATAGAAGATATATTTAATAAAAGAGTTGTTAGAAATTTTGAAAGAAAACTAACATTAGCAGAATGGAATTTCATTAGCAGATTTATTTGTTTTAAAGATACAAATAAAAATTTGCCAAGCTGTAGAAGTATTGCGTATGCTAATAATGCAGAGTTGTTAAATTATATAAAAAATGAAAAAATATATTGTTTTGAGGATTTTATGTATAACGAAAACGAAACATTATTAGAAGCTACCAAGAAAGTAAACGTTGAAACTTATTCCTCACTATATGAGTATTTTAAAACTGGTGAACATATTGGAAATTGTGGAACTACCAGTAAATTAATAGGAATAATGTTTAACAATCCAAATTATATAGTTAAAGGAAATTCAATTTTGTTAAAAGGATCAGAGAATTCTCCTAATGGAGAACATAGCTGGATTGAAGCAAAGATAAATAATAGTGAATATATAATAGATACTAGCTTATTGCTTGTTATTCCTAAAGAATTAGAGGAAAAATTGGGATATAAAGCAATTAAAAAAGTTAATAAGGAAGATATGCTTAAATACTACGATAGAGAAGGTATTTTACATTGTCATTATTGTGAATTAAGCAAGAAAACGACCGAAAACAAAGCATCATATAATGCATATTTAACGAATTTATTAAAAGAATTAAGTAAAGAAAAGACAAGGGATGAATAAAAAGTGGGGGGAAATATGAATAATTCTATAATAATTAGAGGGGCTAAAGAGCATAATTTAAAAAATATAAATATAGAAATACCAAGAGATAAATTGGTTGTTATAACAGGACTTTCTGGTTCAGGAAAGTCTTCTTTGGCGTTTGATACATTGTATGCAGAAGGACAAAGAAGATATGTAGAGAGTTTATCTGCTTATGCAAGACAATTTTTAGGTATAATGGAAAAACCAGATGTAGAAAGTATTACAGGATTATCACCTGCTATTTCAATAGATCAGAAAACAACATCAAAAAATCCACGTTCAACAGTAGGAACAGTTACAGAAATTTATGACTATATTCGTTTATTATACGCAAATATAGGAGTTCCACATTGCCCTAAATGTGGAAAAAAAATTGAAAAACAAAGTATTGATCAAATAATAGAGTCTATTTTAGCATTAGAAGATGGAACAAAAATACAAATTTTAGCTCCAGTAATTCGTGGAAAAAAAGGTGAATATGTAAAATTATTACAGGATTTTGCTAAAGAAGGTTTCTTAAGAGCTAGAATAGATGGAAAGATTTTTGAATTAACAGATGATATAGAAATAGATAGAAATAAAAAACATAATATTGAATTAATAGTAGATAGATTAGTTATAAAAGATACTATAAGGAGCAGATTAACAGAATCTGTGGAAACAGCTTTACATTATGCAAACAATTTAGTATTAATAGATGTTATTGGAAAAGAAGAATTACTATTTAGCCAAAATTACGCATGTGCTGATTGCGGAATAGGAATAGAAGAATTAACGCCAAGAATGTTTTCTTTTAATAATCCATTTGGAGCATGTCCTTCATGCGGAGGAATTGGATTTTTAATGAAAATGGACGAAGATTTAGTAATACCAGATAAAAATAAAACATTATACGATGGTGTGAAAGCGTTTGGCGCAAGCAATATGAAAAAGCGGAGAAACAATGGCTAAAATGTATTTTGAAAGTATTGCAAAAAAATATAACGTAGATATAACAAAACCAATAAAAAAATTACCTAGAGAATTTTTGGATAAAATTTTATATGGTACGGGCAATGAAAAAATTGATTTTGAATATACTTCTATTGCAGGAACAAGAAGATTTTCAGCTCCATTTGAAGGCGTAATTCCTACTTTAGATAGAAGATATAAAGAAACAAAATCACAAGGAATGAGAGACTTTTATCAATTATACATGAGTGAAAGCCATTGCGACATTTGTAATGGAGCAAGATTAAACAAAGAAACTTTAGCTGTAACAGTAGGAGATAAAAATATTTTTGAACTTACAAATATGTCTATATTCAGAATCAAGCAATTTATTAACAGTATTGAATTAAATAAAAAAGATAGAATAATTGCAGACCAGATTTTTAAAGAATTGAATAAAAGATTGCAATTTTTAATAGATGTAGGATTAGAGTATTTAACATTATCTAGAGGAGCTGGAACATTATCTGGAGGAGAAGCACAACGTATAAGACTTGCAACTCAAATTGGCTCTGGACTTACAGGAGTATTATATATATTGGATGAACCAAGTATTGGACTTCATCAAAGAGATAATAGCAAATTAATAGAAACATTAAAAAAATTAAGAGATTTAGGAAATACATTGATTGTTGTAGAGCATGATGAAGATACTATGTATGCTGCAGACCAAATAATAGATGTTGGACCAGGTGCCGGAGTTCATGGAGGAAATATTATAGCACAAGGAACAGCTGAAGAAATAAAATTGGTAACAGATTCTATAACAGGACAATATTTGAGCGGAAGAAAGCAAATTACAGTTCCTAAAAAAAGAAGAAAGTCTAACGGAAAGTCTATAGAAATAATTAATGCTACTGAAAATAATCTTAAAAACATAAATGTAAAAATACCATTAGGAGTATTTACATGTATAACAGGAGTTTCAGGGTCTGGAAAAAGTACATTAATTAATGAAATATTATATAAAAATATTGCAAAACAAATAAATAGAGCGAACGAAAAACCAGGTAAATGTGACGAAGTTAAAGGAATTGAAAACATAGACAAAATAATTAATATAGATCAATCTCCAATAGGCAAAACGCCACGTTCAAATCCAGCAACATATACCGGAATTTTTGATATTATCCGTGATATTTTTGCTTCTACAAATGAAGCTAAAATGAGAGGATATCAAAAAGGAAGATTTAGTTTTAATGTTACAGGTGGAAGATGTGAAGCTTGCCAAGGTGATGGCGTTTTAAAAATTGAAATGCATTTTTTACCAGATGTATATGTACCATGCGAAGTTTGTAAAGGAAAAAGATATAGTAAAGAAACATTAGAAGTTAAATATAAAGGAAAAAGTATTTCTGATGTCTTAGAGATGACAGTAGAAGAAGCACTTGAATTTTTTGCAAACGTTCCTAAAATAAGACCAAAAATTCAAACATTATATGATGTAGGACTTGGGTATATAAAATTGGGACAACCTTCTACAACATTATCTGGAGGAGAGGCACAACGTATTAAGTTAGCAACAGAACTTTCAAAAAGAGCTACTGGAAAGACTTTATATATTTTAGATGAGCCAACTACAGGCTTACACATAGCAGATGTGCATAGATTAGTAGATATATTGCAAAGATTGGTTGATACAGGAAACAGTATTATTGTTATTGAACATAATTTGGATTTAATTAAAACATCTGATTATATTATAGATTTAGGACCAGAAGGTGGAGAAAAAGGTGGAGAAATCATTGCAATAGGAACACCTGAGCAAATTGTTAAAAATGAGAAATCATATACAGGAAAATATTTAGAGAAGTATTTAAATAATTAGATCGTGTATAAAGACATTTCAAATATAAAACTTTAATAGAACCTTTTAAATAAAACTTAAAAAGGTTCTATTAAAATTATTTAATTAAAAATATACTTATTTACAGTTGTGGTTGTTATTGTTGTTTTGGTTATTGTTTTGATTGTTTCTATTATTGTTATTGTTGTTGTTATTATTGTTGTTATTGTTATTATTATTGTTATTATTCTTTTCATTTGACATGTGCAATGCACCTCCTTGCAAATATATTTTGTGCAATTCTAATAAAAATATACAATACAAATTGTTTATTTTAAATTTTTGTTGTATAATTTTAGCATTACCAAAATAAATATAAATTATTCAATAATAATATAAAATCAAGTATCTAAGGAGGAAAAATGAGCTATATTAACCAAAAATTGGAAGATTTTAAGAAAAGTATAAAAAATAAAAAAATAGCAATAATAGGGTTGGGTGTAAGCAATATTCCACTTATAGAGTATTTGTATAAATTAAGTACTAATATTACTGTTTTTGATAAGAGAGAAGAAAAATTAATAGACAATTTAGGAATAGAAAAAATAAAAGAATATAATATTAAATTAATTACAGGAAAAGATAATTTAGAAAGTTTAAAAGGATTTGATATTATTTTTCGTTCACCAAGTTGTAGACCGGATTTACCAGAAATACAAGCAGAGATAGGAAGAGGCGCTATTCTAACTTCTGAAATAGAAATGCTTATAGAATTATGCCCAGGAACTGTGGTAGGGGTTACAGGAAGTGATGGAAAAACGACAACAACCAGTTTAATTTATAATATTATAAAACAAAAAGGTTATAATTGTTATTTAGGTGGAAATATAGGAATTCCTTTATTTACAAAAATAGATGAAATGAAACCAGAAGATATAATAGTACTAGAATTAAGCAGTTTTCAATTGATGAATATGAAAAAAAGTCCAAATATTTCTGTAATTACAAATATTTCACCAAATCATTTAGATATACATAAATCTTATGATGAATACATAGAAGCAAAAGCAAACATATTTAAATATCAAACTGAAAGCGATATTTTAATAACAAATTTTGACAATGAAATAACTAAGAAATTGTCAAAACAAGCACCAGGTAAAATTGTATATTTTAGTAGTAAAGAAAAACTAGAAGATGGCGTAATTTTAGATGATAATACAATAAAAATATGCGAAGACGGATTAAGAAGACATGTACTTAAAGTAGAAGACATTTTACTTAGAGGTAAGCACAACTATGAAAATATTTGTACAGCAATTGCAGCAACTTTAACATTAGCGGATGTTGACACACAAATTAAAGTAATAGAGAATTTTAAAGGCGTAGAACATAGACTAGAATTTGTAAAAGAAATAGACGGGATAAAATGGTATAATGACTCAATTGGAAGTAGTCCTAGTAGAACAATTGCTGGATTGAATTCCTTTTCAGAAAAAATAGTTTTGATTGCTGGAGGTTATGATAAACATTTAGATTATACACCAATTGCAGAGCCAATTATAAATAATGTTAGTAAACTAATTCTTCTTGGCCAAACGGCAGATAAAATTGAAACTGCAGTAAAAAACAAGTTACAAGGCGAAAAATTATTATCTATATATAGAACAAATTCATTAAAAGAAGCTGTAGAAACAGCTAAAAAAGTGGCAATTAAAGGAGAAGTAGTATTGTTTTCACCAGCAAGTGCAAGCTTTGATATGTTCAAAAATTTTGAAGAAAGAGGTAACAAATTCAAGGAAATTATTTCAAAAATTTGACAATATCGCAAAAAAATATTAAAATATACATATGCAGAGCTTTGGCTCTGTTTAACATAAAGGAGGGAGAAGCTCGAGCTCACTCCCACGAGAGAAGTTCCGCTTGGAGCTTCTCTTGTTTTTTAGCAGACACAGAGCTTACCATAAAAATATGTTTTGAATGTTTGTATGAGTCGGCGTCCTCGACGACCCGCAACAATAAAACTGTCACATTTTTCAAAACTCTGCATATAATTAAACATATTAAGGAGGTAAGAAAAATGTATTATCAAAATTATGAAGATTATATGAGAACAGTATTAGGTTATCCGAATAACAATGCAGTTAATTCTACATATGAAAATGAATATTACCCTCAACCATCAAATGAAAACTTAGAAGAGTTATATCCAGAAATTTATAAAATACTAAATCCAATGGTAATAAAATGTTGCCAGAGAATTAATAATAGACCAATTACAAATAGTTTATTAGATGAAATGTCTGAAGAAATATATAGAAACATAGAATCTGAAATAGACATTAAATTTGAATTAGAATCCAAACCTAGAACAGAACTAAGAAATGGAGATGTTGTTAATCCTAATGCTAAAACTGAAGAAAAAGAAACAAGACAAAGAAATTATTTAATGCAAGATTTAATAAGAATACTTCTATTAAATTATTTATTTAATAGAAGACCCAATATCCCTCCACCAGGCAGACCACCATTTCCACCACAAGGGGGACCAGGTTTTCCACCACAATTTCCGGGAATGAGACCACCAATACAACCACGAGATTACAATAATTATTTTTATAACCCTTGATTATATTTACATAAAGTGATATAATGCTTGTATAAAATATTTTTACAGGAGGGATACGCATGGCAAGGAAAACCTTTTCAACTAATGGAATCGATTCTTCAGTTCGGGTAATCGTTGAAAATGGAAAAATTATTGGTTTTCAAATTTTCGAGCGAGAGCAAGATTTCTTTGTTACCCTAGAAAGAAGCAATTCAAAACTTAAGAGATGGAACACATTTCTTAAGAGAGCAACCACGAACATCATTTATGAAGATTTTGATGAGTATATCAGTCTTGTACGTTCATTGACCTATCCCTTTGACCGATATATAGTAAAATCGGCCGAAAAAAGTTTTTTTGGAACTGTCAAGTAAAATTGACAGTTTTTTTTATTGTAAAATGTAGGGGCGTATTGTATACATCTAAAATGTGTGTAATGATTTCATAATTTATTTTTTCATATATGAATAATAATTTGTTAAATTGTAGAAAATATAATATAAAATAAATATGAAAGGAAGATTATATGAAAGTTCAAGAATGTATGTGTAAAAATGTTATATGTGCTAAAGCAGATGCCTCTATTTGCGATGTTGCAAAATTAATGGAGGAGCATCATGTTGGTTGTATACCTATATGTAATAATCAAAATGAATTAGTTGGGTTAATCACAGATAGAGATATAGCTTTAAGAGGAGTTGCGTGTAACAAAAATGTTTGTACTACTCCAGCAAGTGAAATAATGACAACAAAAGTGTATAACTTATCACCAAACTGTGAAGTAACAGAAGCAAGTGATTTAATGTGTAAGTGCCAAGTAAGAAGAGTTCCTGTTTTAGAAAATAATAAAATAATAGGAATAATCTCATTAGGAGATTTAGCTCATCATCCACAAGTATCTAATGAAGAAGTTTCAACTACTGTTGAAGGAATATGTAGATGTAATAATAACCCGAAAAATGCCGAATAGTTTTTCTTGCGATATAAATTAATATATGGTAAAATATTCCAAAAACTGATGTAAGGTGTGTATTTGTATGGTAATTGATATGGGATACTGGTATAAAGTTTTTAAGAGAATAACAATAGTTATTTTAACAGCGATAGGTATCTATTTATTATTTAAATTAGCTATATTTTATACACCTTTTTTAATTGCTTTTATAATAGCTTTAATGCTTGAGCCTATTATAAAAACTATTATGAAAACTGGGATTTTAACGTTGTCCATACCGGCGATAAG
>CAZTHC010000005.1:0-33473 GCA_964613425.1 uncultured Lachnospiraceae bacterium | reverse complement strand
CCTACTAAAAATACTGTTGGAAATTCTAATCCCTTTGCACTATGTAATGTCATTAATGTTACCATTTCTGCATTTTCATCTAAATCATCTATATCACTGGATAATGTTATCCCCTCTAGAAACTCTGATAATGTGTTTTCAGCAGATTCTTCTTCAAATTCTATTGCAACAGTTAAAAATTCCTCTAGGTTTTCTACTCTATTTTCTGCTTCTACAGTGTTTTCTTCCTCTAATGACTTTGTATATCCTGTTCTATTCAATGTATGTTTTATAAGTTCAGATATTGAAACACTATCCTTTTCTTGAATTAATTCTTCAATTGCTTGTACAAATTCTCTGGAATTTAAAAATACCCTATTAAGTCCGAACGTTTCCGCTTTTTTTATAACTTCATACATAGATAAATTATTCTTTTCTGCAATTTCTTCTATTCCCTCCAAACTCGTTTTTCCAATTCCCCTTTTAGGCTCGTTTATTACTCTTTTCAAGCTTAGATTATCTGCAGAATTTTGAATTAATCTTAAATATGCTATTATGTCCTTAATTTCTTTTCTTTCATAGAACTTTAATCCACCAACTATTTTATATGGAATATCTTCTCTTCTTAATATATCTTCTATTGCACGGGATTGTGCATTCATTCTATATAAAACTGCGAAATCTGAATATTTGCTGTATTCTTCTCTTCTTAAGTTATTAATTTGTGCAACAATAAATGTTGCTTCTCCATATTCATTATCTCCACAAAACATTCGAGGTAATTTTCCCTCTTCATTTTCCGTCCATAGCTTTTTCTCATATTTTGTTTCATTATTTTTTATTACTGCATTAGCTGCTTTTAATATATTTCCTGTGCATCTATAATTTTGCTCTAACTTAATTATTTTAGTACCAGGAAAATCCTTTTCAAAATTTAGAATATTTGAAATATCTGCCCCTCTAAATGAATAAATTCCTTGATCATTATCTCCTACAACCGTTATATTTCCATATCTTGATGCCATTAGTGTTATTAATGTAAATTGTGCTTTATTAGTATCTTGATACTCGTCTACTAATACATATCTGAATTTTTCTGTATAATATTCCAAAACATCTGGATTTTCTATTAATATCTTTATTGTATAGTTTATTATATCGTCAAAATCTATAGCATTATTCTGTTTCAATTTTTTTTGATATAAACCATATATCTCTGATATTTTTTCTTTTCTGTAATCTCCGGCAGCTCTAACTGCATATTCCGCTGGCTCTAGCATTTCATTCTTTCCATTACTTATTTCAGATAAAACCGCTTTATCTGAAAATAATTTTTCATCGAAATTCAATTCCTTAACACATTGCTTTACTAGTGTTCTTTGGTCTGATGTGTCAAATATTATAAAAGAAGATGTAAATCCAATTCTATCTATGTATTTACGCAAAATTCTTACACAGATTGAGTGAAATGTACCAATCCACATATCTTTTGCAGCAACTTCACCTATAATATTCTCTACTCTTTGTTTCATTTCGCTTGCTGCTTTATTAGTAAACGTAATTGCTAATATATTCCAAGGTTTTACGTTTTTATCGCCAATCAAATATGCTATTTTGTGTGTAAGTACCTTAGTTTTACCACTTCCTGCACCTGCTATAACTAAGCATGGTCCTTCAGTTTGCTTTACAGCTTCATATTGTTTATCATTTAATCCTTCTAATACATTTATCATTTGCTTCTCCTCTTTCTATTAAGTACTATAATTTTTCTATAATAATATCCAAACATTTATCTATTTCACTAGCACAAAACCTGTATATTTCTATATCATATCCCCATGGGTCTTTAATATCTAAATCATTTTCAGGAAAATCTGCATATTCCTTTATTGTATAAATCTTTTCTTTTAATTCTGGATACATATTTAGCACATTTAATTTGTGTGACATAGTTGCGCACAAAATTAAATCCATATCTTTTATTTCAGAATCTCTTATATTTGTTGCCTTATGTTTTGTTAAATCTATTTTGTATTCTTCCATTGCTTCTATGGCATTATATGTTGGGAAATCACCTGTTTCGGCAAAAATCCCGCATGAATATACTACTATACTTTTGTGCTTATCGTTTACTTTTTTTTCCAGCATAGCTTGTGCCATTGCACTT
This sequence comes from uncultured Lachnospiraceae bacterium, assembly GCA_964613425.1. Classification (GTDB taxonomy): domain Bacteria; phylum Bacillota; class Clostridia; order TANB77; family CAG-508; genus CAZTHC01. The sequence continues at coordinate 31,327 of CAZTHC010000005.1, read as the reverse complement.
CTGCAAATATTTCCTGTACATATAAACATTACTTTCTTCATAGCGCACCTTCGTTTCTTTTTATCTACTTTTGTATGTGTTTCAGCTTAATGGCACTTATATTTTATTTGTAGGTCGTCCAGAACGCTGACCATTACAGTAATTTGCAACTTTTCATATATAAAATCTTGCAAACTATTTATAATAATTTTCATTTTCAGACAATAATTATTTAATTGTAATTGATAGTATTCCTAATATAAAACCTAATATATTCCCTAAAGATGCAAATCTTCCTTGATAAATTCTTCTTGACTCTGGTATTAACTCACCAGAAACAATATATAGCATTGCTCCTGCTGAAAATGCTAAACACATAGAAATCAACTGAACTGAAATTGTTCCCATTATTCCACCAAATAATGCTCCGAAACCAGTTGTTATACCTGATAGAAAAGTTAATAGCAATGCCTTTTTCTTACTCATTCCACCATTTTTCATTGGAACTGCCATTGATATTCCTTCTGGAATATCGTGTAAGGCTATTGCTATTGCTAATGAATATCCTAATTTAATTGATGCTTCAAATCCAGAACCTATTGCTAATCCTTCTGGGAAATTATGAATTGCTAACCCTATTCCTACTATAATTCCTGTTTTCAGTAAAGAACTGGTATTTTTTTTACTAAATTTTGTTTTTATTAAATTGTCACATAGAATCATTGCTATTACGCCTAAAAGAACTCCGGCAATAACATTAAAAACATTTGAAATTTCCAAAGCCTCTGGTATTAAATCGAAACAAACAATTGAAATCATTAATCCAGCAGCCAATTCCAATATAAAACTTAGAATTTTATTTGACTTTGTTTTAATATTTATTCCTAATATTCCACCTATAGTAGTTCCAAAAGTTCCAAAAAACAATCCTAGCAAAGTTATTTGTAATAATCTATCCAAAATATATATCTCCTTATATAATTTTAGTACTATATATATTTCCCATAAAAACAAATTATTACTTACAACTTACAATTACTCTTGGCTACCTTTTAATCTTTCAGCTCTATCTGTAGCTATTAAGCTATCTATCATCTCATCTAGATTTCCATTTAAAAAGTCTTCCATTTGGTATATGCTAAGCCCTATTCTATGGTCTGTTATTCTTCCTTGAGGATAATTATATGTTCTAATTTTTTCACTTCTATCCCCTGAACCAACCTGGCTTTTTCTTTCTCTTGCAAGCTTTTCATCTTGTTCACGTTTCTCTTTTTCATATAACCTAGACATAAGCAATTTCATTGCATATTCTCTGTTTTGTAATTGAGATCTTTCTGTTTGGCACTCTGCTACAGTGTTAGTAGGAACATGTATAAGTCTTACGGCTGAAGATGTTTTATTAATGTGTTGTCCTCCAGCCCCTGAAGCCCTAAACACTTCCATTCTTACATCTGAAGGATTTATTTCAATTTCTACATCTCCAACTTCTGGTAATACAGCAACAGTAGCAGTTGAAGTATGTATTCTTCCACTAGATTCTGTATCTGGAACTCTTTGTACTCTATGAACTCCACTTTCAAATTTTAATTTACTATATGCACCTTTTCCCGTAATCATAAATGTAATTTCTTTATATCCGCCTAATCCAGTTTCGTTTTCATTAACTACATCTAATTTCCAATGTTTTCTTTCTGCATACATAGAATACATTCTAAACAATGTTCCTGCAAATAGAGCTGCCTCATCTCCTCCAGCACCTGCTCTAATTTCACAAATAATATTCTTGTCATCATCTGGATCTTTTGGAATTAACAAAAACTTAAGTTCTTCTTCTATTTTAGGCAACTTTTCTTTTCCTTCTAATATTTCCATTTCTGCTAATTCTTTTAATTCTTTATCTTCTAACATTGCTTTTGCTTCTTCAATTGATTGTTTTACTTTTTTATATTCTCTGTATTTCTCTACAATATCAGTAATTTCTGAATGCTCTTTCATAAGCTTTTTCCATTCGTTTTGTTGTGAAATAACTTCCGGATCACTTATTTTTGAATTTAATTCCTCATACCTTTTCTCTACATCTTCTAATTTTTGAAACATATTAAATTTGCTCTCCTTTATTTTTTAATTTTCTTATTATACATTAATTTACTATATATTTCAACATTTATATTTGTATATAATTGTATTTTATATTTTCTCTTTCTAATATTTCTTTTTCTCTATTACTACATGTTAGTATAATAATTTGATTTTCAAAATTATTTTCTAAAAATATTAATATATTTTTTAATCTTTCATCATCATAATATGCAAATGCTTCATCCAATATAATTGGCATATTTTCTTTTGATATTTCACTTAAAGAGCATAACCTTAATGCTAAATACATTTGGTCTATTGTTCCTATACTTAACTTATTACAGTTTATATAATCACCATTTGCTAATTCTACAATTAGACCTTCTTCATCATTAAATATTGCTTTAGCATATTTCCCATTAGATATGTTTCCTATTGTATTTGACAATTCTTCTGTAAAATGTGGCGTAACAGTATTTTTCATCTCGTCATACGCTTCTTGCATAACTTGTTTTGCTAAATTTATTTCCCATTCGTATTTTTCTAAATCTTTTTGCTGTTCATATAAATAATTTAATTCTTCCTCTAAAGTAGATAATTCATCTAAATTATTTTTTATAATATTTTCTTCATAATTATTTGTATTTATATTTATTTTAATTTCATCTATTTCATTATCTAAATTATTTATTTTATTTTTAATTTCTTCAATATCATTTAAAAATAATTCACTAATTATTTTTTCATTAATTATTTTTTGATATTTATTAATTAATTTATTTTTTTCTATTAATTCATTTTTTTCCATATTGTCTTTTATTTCTTTTATTTTATTTTCTAAATTTGTAATATTTTTTTGCATAATTTGATTATTTTTTTCATTTTCAATTAATTTATTTTTGTTTTTTTTATATTTTTTTATAGCAATCAGTTGTGTACATAAAACAGTTACAAATGAAATTATTGAAATTTTAAGTGCTACATTCTTCACAAAAGCAAGATTTATTGCTATTGTAGCAAGTACAATAACCCCTAGTAAAAATTCAATTAAATATTCATTCTTTGAGCTAGTTTCAACTCTTTTACTAGCATTTCCTTCTTGAAATTCAACATTTTTGTCAATATATTCATCTAACATATTATTATTGATTTTTATTTTTTCTTCTTCTATTTTTTTATTTTCTAAATAATTTTTTATTTCTTTTAATAAATTAATATTTATTTCTAATTTATTTTTATTTTTTTCTAGTTTATCTTTATTATTTTTATTTTCTTCTAATTTATTTTTATTTTCTATTAAATTATTTTTATTATTTTTAATTAATTTTATTTTTTCTGTTATTTTATTTTTAGGTTTTTCTATAGTTCTTTCTGTCCCAATTTCATCTACTATTTTTTTATTTAATTTATCTATTATTTTTTTATATGATAAATTATCACTTCCAGTTGAAACTAGGTTAGTTAATTTTTGTATTAGCTCTTTTTCTTGCTCTTTTTCTAACATAGTATCAGTTTGTTCTACTACGGCTGTCTTTAAAAACAAATTCTCATCAATTTGAGTTTGTTCATAGAAAAACTCGTTTCCTTTTGTTTTATGTATATTAAAATCTTTAGAAATTTCCTCCATATTTTCGTTAAATATTTTTGGATTTTTTTTATTAAAATCTCTAAATATTTCAAATTTATTATTATTATCTAATTCATATATTATTTTTCCAGAAAATTCTTCCAAATTCCATGGTGAATATTTATCATAATTAGATATTTCTTTTCCATTTTTATTTTTTGAAATTCCGTATAGAATATTTACAATAAAATTTAATAAAGTACTTTTTCCAGATTCGTTTTTTCCATAAATTAAATTTATTTTTTTATCTAAATTAATTTCTTTATTATTTATTTTTCCAAAATTATTAATTTTTAAATAATTAATTCTCAATAAAATCTCTCCTTGTTTTAATAAAATAATAGTGTTTTTAATATGTTATGTTTATCTTTTTGGCAGTTTTCCATATTTGTGTCAATTGATTTGTTCCCAACGTTTTTATGTTTTCTGTATTTGTGTATTTGTTGTTTCGCTTGTTATTTTTGTCACATTATGTCTATTCCTATTTCAATAGCTTGTTCTATCTCTTCTTTTTTTTCTGGATTTTCTTTTATTTTTTCGAGCATTTTTTTAACAAATATTCCTTTTAAATTATTTTCTTTAGAAATTAATTCTAAATTACAATTTATTTTTTAATTATTTTTTATTTTTATTATATTTTTATTTAAAATTAATTTTTTTATATTATTTAAATCAATTTTAAAATTTCTATTTCCAATTAATTTTATTTTATATAAATTATTTTTTTCTATTTTTATTTCTTTTAATTTTTCTATTAACTCTTCTTCTGAACTAATATTTGAAATATCAAAATTAATTTCTTCAAATATTCTATTATCTAATTTAATAAATTTTTTATTTAATTTATTATTTATTATTTCTCCTTCTATAATTCCATGTTCTCCTAACTCATCAAAACCCAATGAAATTGTTGAACCTGGATATATTACTGTTTCTTCTTCTTTATAATTTGTTTTATGAATATGCCCTAATGCAATATAATTAAATCCTATTTCCTTTATTTTTCTACTGCCAATTGAATTATATTGTTCATTAATTGTTTTACTTGCATCTAGACTTGCATGTGTTACTAATATATTAATTTTGTTTTTATTTTTTATATTAATATTCTCTATTCCTGAATTTTCACAATAAAAATTGTTAAAACCATATCCATAAATATCTACCTCATCAAATTCTATGCAACTAATTTCTGAGCCAAAAATATACACATTCTCGTTCCAATTAAAAGTATTATATTTTGAATCTCTTAATAATGGGTCATGATTTCCTGGTGATATAAAAACTTTTGTATCTGGTATGGTTTTAAATAAGTTATTTATATATTCTATTGTTGTATCTTTAACATACTCATGTTCATATAAGTCTCCAGAAATAAATAAATATTCTATACTATTTTCTTTTATATAATCTATTACTTTTTTGAACACTTCTCTTTGCTCTAATCTACGTGTTATTCCTAAGTTAGATTTTTCGTTTATTATAGTAAATGGTGCATCAAAATGCATATCTGCCATATGTACAAATTTCATTATTTTCCTTCTTTCATACAGAACTTTTGTTTTATAGTTTATCATATAAATAAATCTTAGTCAAGATTAACAATAACAAATTTATTTTGTTTGGCGATATTATTCCCCTGTACCGGTTGGAGTATGTTTTGTTAATATTTTACTATGAGATGTTTCGACTTCACTTCGTTTCGCTCAACATGACATTAATTAAACACATATTTTTTTACAAAAAAACTGTTAGTAAATATTTTACTAACAGTTTTAATTTTATTTATTCTTCATCTAATGCCCCAAACAACTCGTCAAATTTTGCTTCTAATTCTTTTTGAATATCATATACCTCTTCTTGATTTTCCTCTTGTTCTGTATCTGTATTCTCCTCGAAAGTAGGTAGAATTGGTGCTGGTTCATCTTTTTTTATTTCTTCTTTATCTTCTATTTCTTCAAATAAATCATCTAAAGATTCTATTTTAGTACTCTTTCCTCCTGCTACATCTTCTGGTTGATATGGATTATATGGATTATATTTTCTCCAAACTCCTCTATCTATTTTTACATCATTATGATCTGCTTTTAATTTCTCTATCATCTTTACTGTTGGATATTTAAAGTAATAGTATTTATTAGCTTTAATTGGTTTAATTCCTTTTTCAAATATAATACATATATCCTCATCTAATCTTCTTAATTCGTCTGGTGTCATTAATGCTCTTGCCATTATTTGATCAGATAAATTCTTTCCTGAATATTTATTATCTTTATCCTTACTCTTTGAAACACTGTCTCTAAATATTGTTTTTTCTCCTAATGTTTTAGAAAAATATTCTACTGTTTTTTGAGAGTTACTACCTAAGAATACATGTGTATCACAGTTACCCATTATAGTCTCATAAGACTTTTCATATACTGCTTCTAGTTGGTCTAAGTTTTGTAATATAACACTAAATGAAATTTTTCTACTTCTACTTGTTGATATTTTTTTATCAAAATCTGGTATTCTTCCTATGTTTACAAACTCATCTAATATGAAATATGTAGGCATTTTTAGTGCTCCACCATTTGCATCTGCAAAGTCATATAATTGTTGTATCATTTGAGAGAAGAAAATTGTAAGTAAAAAGTCGTATGCAGCATGTGTGTCTGATGATATAACATATAAAGCAACTTTTTTTCTACCTATATCTTCAAAGCTTATTGTATCTGTTGAAGTTAATTCCGCAATTTCTTTTGAATCAAACTTACCTAATTTAGATTGCAATGAACTTAATATTGAGCTATATGTTTTCTCTGGTGCTATTTCTATAGATTTATAATACATTCTAGCAGGATGGTCATATGGTAATTCACTTATTAATTCTGTAAGTAAGTTTCCCCCACCGCTTTTATTTGCAGCTCTTACTAATTCCGCGCAACTTGCTAAGTTTTGTTCTTCTTCAGGCCTTGTTGCTAATAGATAATATATTAATGATTTCAATAACATTTCTGCCATATCATCCCAATATGGGTCAGATTTATTTGTAACATCAGATTGTCCTCTTATAATTGTATTTGCAATTATATCTACATCTATTTCACTTGCAATATGCATTAATGGATTATATCCATCACTGTTTTGTGGATGTATTAAATTTAAAACTTTTATTTCATATCCTTGTGATTTTAAATAACCTGCAGTCTTATCGAACAATTCACCTTTAGGGTCTGTAAAAACATATGAACCTAATAACTGGCACGCATTTGGAATAACATATGAAGCAGATTTTCCGAGAACCAGAACCGTCCAACAACTAGTACATTTGTGTTTCCTCTTTTATCTACTGGTAAATAATTCTTTTCAGCTAATATAATTCCTTTTTTATTGTCTAATACTTTATATTGTTCTCCATTTTCAGACCAATCACTTGAACCATGCTCTATTCCATAATAACTACCTTTATCTTTTGCCTTAAATGCAACTATTACAGACAATACCACTAACGCTGCTGTATATACTAAAATTATATCTCCAAAAGTATTAATATAATCTTTTGAAAATGCTTTACTTATATTATCAAATGGTTTTGTCATATTTTGTTGAAATAGCTCCACAAATTTTGAAGCATCCAATGCAACAGTATCATCTTTTGCTTCTATATATGATACCGTAAACGGCAAAACTAGTACTACAGTTGTTATACACCATAGTACTAGCATTATTATAAACATTGTTTTTATTTTTTGTTTATTCATAATTTTTCCACCTTTTCATTTGTAACAGAGTTCTATCTCTCAATTGTATTTTCTTTTTCTTTATTTGGTTGTAATAGAATCTCAATCCATTCAGTTTCTTGTAAGTTTTTTTGTGAATATTTCATAATTGAAGATTTATCCTTCATTACTTCTTCTAAAATTTTTCCACCTTTTTCTATAACTGCATTAATTGCTACAACCTCAATCATTGTTGTATTTTTTTTATTTTCTACATTTGTAGTTTTTTCCATTTCTAAAAATTCCCCTTTCCTACTGATTGCTTTCTCTTATTTCGAATGCGAAATAACTTTTGTACGGTTTTAATTTACACTTACCTTTTACTTCATTTGTTTCTTCATCAAAATATAACGTTGGTTTTATTTCTTCTGTAGTTTCTGGGTCAATTATAGATATTGGCCTTTTTAAATTTGGTGTATACGTAAATTCCTTAAAGTCTGTTTCTTTTTCATTATATAAAGTTTTAAATTGCATTGGCATTGGTTTTTTAGATATTTTTACTTTATCTTCTTCTAATATTCCCATGTTTACAACCACTTTTTCTTTTCCAAAAGAAAGAATAACTAATTGATTATCTTCTTTTGATGGTTCATCTACAAAAAAAGTCTTTTTTTTCTTTTCTCCAACTAATTCCTCTGTGTATTCAAGTCTTTCAACTGTAAACTTTGGAGAGTCTTTCAAAAACTCTTTTTCTGTTTTATGAACTTTATATATTACTGTGTTAACTTCTTGAGGGTCTGTTATACTAAAATGTTTTCCTTCTATGTATTCGTTTTCCATTTTTTAAAGCACCCCATTTCTACCTTTTAATGCTTTTTTCATTTGTGCATCACTATTAGTAATTATACTATTTCTGTATAAATTTGTCAACTATTTTTCTTGTTTTATGTAACCTTTTCTAGGATTGAATTTAGATATTTCTGCCATTTGTGCATATAGCATTCTCTCTTCCTTTGTTAACTCCTTTTGCACCATTATTTTAATTTCTACTATTAAGTTTCCTCTTCCACCTTTTCCATCTTTATAACCTTTTTGTGGAATTTTAACAACTTCGCCACTTTGAATACCTGCAGGTATATATAATGAAATTTTTTCTTCTATTCCATTAATGCTTGCACGTGAACCTAATGCAGCTTCCCATGGTGTAATACATAAATCTGTTAATAAATCATATCCATTTATTTTAAATTTAGAATTGTTTTTAATATTTATTTTTATTAGCAAGTCTCCGTTTTTTCCTCCATTAATTCCTTGTTTACCTTGTCCTAGGAGTCTTACCTTTTCGCCTTTTCTAATCCCTGCTGGAACTTTTACATCAAATGTTTTTAATTTTCCATCTACTGTTCTTAATGAAACCTTTTTTTCCACGCCATAAAAAGCTTCTTCAATTTCTACAGGTATTTCCGTCTCTATATTTTCTCCTTTTGAAGGTGCTTTTTTCTTTTCTTTTACAGTTTCTTTTTTTTCTATTTCATTACTTGCTCCAAAAAACATATTGAAAAATTCACTAAAAATAGAGCCTTTTTCTCTTTTGCTTTCTTCAAAGTTTTTTTCTTTTTTCTTTCCAACATAAGTATTCCATATTCTGTCATATTTTCTTCTTGCTGAAATATCTAATAATACTCTATATGCTTCATTTACATCTTTAAATCTATCTTCCGCCTTTTCATTTCCAACGTTAACATCTGGATGATATCTTTTAGCTTGTTCTCTATATGCAATTTTTATTTGTTCTATTGTTACTTTATTAGAATCTAACCCTAATATTTTATAATAATCTTTAAAAATCATTTTATCTCCCCCAAATGTTTTATTTCAAGTTGAAATATGTGTGATTATATCACATTTATTAGGGTTTGTGAATAGTTATTTACATAATTTATTAATTATTTTAATTTTAAAGGACGTATTTCATACGCCCTTACATATTATTTTAAATCCACATTGTATTACTCTTCTATAGAGCTTTTTAATTAGTTTTCTTTTATAATTTTTGCTATTTCTTCATATCTCTTAATCTTCTGTGTTGTTGTTTTTATCATTGGCTCATCTGTTATGATAAGCTTTTTAATGTGTTTATAATTTGGCATTCCTGAATTAATTCTTTTAATTTCTTTCCAAATAATATCTTTTATTTCTTCTTCTGTTATTTCTCCGTAATTATCTTTTATATAGTCTTTGTTATATACTACTTTTGTGGAAACTATTAAATCATCGTTTTTCGGATATCCAAAAACCATATTTTCTGCTACATATGGTAAATTACTAATTAGTATTTCTTGTTCTTCCGGATAAATATTTTTTCCGTTTTTTAGAACTATAACATTTTTCTTTCTTCCTGTTATAAACACATATCCATCTTTATCTATATAACCTAAGTCCCCTGTATAGAACCATCCATCTTTGAACACTTCTTTTGTTGCCTCTTCATTTTGATAATATCCCTTTGCTACGTTTGGACCTCTTGCTATTAATTCTCCTATTCCCTTTTCGTTTTGATTAACAATTTTCATTTCAACATTTACAAGAGGAAATCCTACTGAACCATATCTTAAATATTTATCATTTTCTGCACATAATACTGGTGCTGTTTCTGTTAAACCGTATCCTTGTATTGTACGGATTCCAAAATCATTAAAGCTTTTTGCAACTTCTCTATCTATTGCTGCAGCTCCACTTACAACAAGCCTTAAATTTCCTCCTAATTTATCTAATATTTCTTTAAATAGTTTCCTTCTTATATCAATTCCACACTTACAAAGAATTCTACTAAGTTTTTTTCCAAAATTTATTTTCTTTACCTTGCCTTGTTTTTCCGCTTCTGCCATTATTTTCTTATACATTGCTTCCAATAGTAAAGGTACACACACAAATATTGTAACTTTATATTCTTGTAAATTTTGTTGAATATAGCGAATTCCATCACAGAAAACTGTAGTAGCACCACAACACATAAAAAATAAAAAACCAGTTGAGCCAAAAGTATGGTGTAAAGGTAGAAATGCCAAAGAAATATCTGTATCTTTTATTTTTACCATTTTTCTCAATCCATAAATATTTTCTGCAATATTTTTATGTGACAACATTACAGCTTTAGATATTGAAGTTGTTCCAGATGTAAATAATATTACTCTTATAGCTTCATTATCTATTTGGCAATTTTCATATGAATTTAGGCCTTGATTTTGTAAATTTTTTCCATCATTTATTAAGTTTTCAAGATTTAAAAAGCTTACATTTTGTGGTTTTTTCATACTTATATAAAATTGAATATTAGTTTTGCCATTTGCCTTAATTCTTTCTATGCTCTCTGAGTATTTTTCATCAAATATTATAGAGTTCGCGCCACTTCTTTGTAGCAAAGATTCAATTTCTTCTTCTGGTAATGACTTATCTAATGGAATTACTGTACCAACTCCATTTAATACTGCTAAATAGCTAACGCACCATTCATAACTATTAGGTCCTATTATTGCAATATTCTTATCTTTCAATCCCATTTCTATTAATTTTGTTCCTAATCCATTAATATCATTTTGAAAATCTTTAAAGCTTTTATTTTTATACTTAATTTTTCCATCTGCTTTTTCCTTTATAATAAAAGCATTTTTCTCTCCGTATAAATTCACTGCATTACTTAATAATTCCTTTAAATTGTCTGTTTTCTTTACTTCATATAAATCGTTCTTTTTCACTTAACTCTCCTTTTTTAGCAATTTCTTTGACGCTCTGGCCGTCGAGGACGCCAATCCATACAAAAAAACTTTCATCGATTACTTTACACTTTTTTGTTTTTTAGAGTATATCATGAAAAGATAAAAATAATAATGAATATGACCATTAAGTCATATTCTCCATTATTTGATTTCTTATTAATATTGTATCTATCTGTATTAATCTTCCTTTATCTATATTTCCTTTTATTATCATATCCAACATATATAACATTGCTTTATCTATATCTTCTAGAATCAAATTTCTTACATATTCTAAATCTCCCCATGCTCTATCATCTCCTGTTGCATCTGCCATATACAATACTTTTGCTAGTAAATCCATATTTTCTTTACCAGTTGTATGCGCTTCTATTGCTTTAATCATATCTTCTGAAAATCCAAACTTTTCTTTGCATATATGTGCACCTATTTTTGCATGTAGTAATCCTTTATTTGTTTTTTCAACATTATCTATTATTAAATTGTTTTTATTTACATATTCCATTTTATCTTCATCAGACATTTCTTTTGCAATATCATGTGCTATTCCTATCTTTTTTGCTTTTTCAACATCTATATTGAAATATTTTGCAAGCTCTTCACATCTTTTCATAACACAAACGCTATGATAGAAACGTTTTTCAGATAATACTTCTTTTACACTTTTTTCTATTTGTTCTAGTTCCATATTTTTACCTCTTCTTTTAAATTGATATACATATTTTATATCCTTTTAATTATCTTGTAAAGTATATTAATTTGTTTTCATTTTCTGTTTTTCTTATTGAATATTGTATACGTCCAAATTTTTTATAAACCATCCGCCAAATCTCGTCGTGGTAGGACGTTTTCTTTCTCCATGTTTTCGAAAGAAAAGTGCTACCACTGCGTTTGGCTACTTTGTTGAAATCTTTGGCCATATGCAATAGTCTTTTACGTCTACATAAAAAGAGAGTTACACTCATTGATTAAATTGAAACTTCTTTCTTTATGAAAAAGCTCTTTTAATTAATTTTAGTGTAACTCTCTTAACATCCTTTTATGCTATACTTTTCTATTTGCTATTTCTATTGCTGTTTTTACCATACTTCCGCAAGTTTTTGCAGACACATTATCCCAACCACCGTCTTTTTTTACTTGTTCATATACACCTAACTCTTTTGCAATTTCTTCTTTTAAATTTTCAGACATTATTGATGTTCTTCTAGACATTTTTCCTCCTTTTAAGTGCATTATAAGTTTTGTATAAACATTAACATGTTTTTCTTTATACTTAAATAAGGCAATTAAATCTTAGATTTGAAAACATTTTTCAGTTTTCAAGTTTATTTTTTGTAAAATCTATTTTATTATTCTTTCACTTTTTTGATTTTTTAGAAATTTTTTCTATTTTGTTAATGTTCCATTTGGTGTATCTATTATTACTAATATGTTTTCTTCTCTTCCATTTTCAGCATTTATATATACTAAAAAATCTGTATTATCAACCTTTCCTTTGAATTCCCAACACATTACTTCTGTCTTCCATTCAGTTGGAATTATAGATAATTTTTCACTAAAAATTTCTAAATTTTTATTTAGTGTTTTCTTCGCTTCCTGCTTTCCTATTTTAGCTATAGCTATTTTTCTTTCTGTATGACTATTCAAATATCCGCTTGTTTCAACTCCTAAAATCTCTCCGTTATCTAACGCAATTTTTACTTTTATTAAATCAGGATATATAATTACCTCATCTTGTTCATATGCATAATTTATAGTAACTATTCCGTCTTGTTTTAAATAATATGTTTCTTTCATATTAGGAAATCCCTTGGAATTTAAATATTCTTTTCCTATTTGATTTGCATTTTCTTGAGTTATAACCTCTGCTTCTACTATTCTATTGTAGTTCATTAAAACAAGATGTCCGCCTTTTTTAGAAATAGATATATTTAAATGATTATTCTTATCTGAATTATTTAATTCTACTGAAAAATCATACACTGGTATATTCCCATTTTCTATAAATCCATTTGAATTAATATTTTTAATTTTTTCTTGTCCTACAATTTCTATTGCTTTTTGTTTTGCCTGTTCTTCATCTATATCATCACCTGTTAGTCCTTTTTTCTCTTCTTTTTGAATATGTTCCGAAAATGCTCCGTCATATATTAATCCCGCATATTCTCCAAAATTTTCATCTATATTGCTAAAACTCTCTTTAGACATATTGCTAACTTGTTGTGCAAACACTGTTGAACCTTGCTTCGTTAATTCTCCCCATGTAATTTCACCAGTTGTCATTTCAGCTGAAAGTTGATTCAATGTATTCTCTAGCTCTAAACTATACTGATGAAGCTTTTTTAAATTTGTTAAATCTTCTTGTGTTAAAGATTCATTGTATATATTTTTTCTAGATAACGAATAACTATATTCGCTAACTTGGTTTAAAAATTTAGCTGTATTTGAAAGTTCCTCACTTGAGATTGGTAATTGAGCTAAATATACTTGAGCTAAATTTGCTTCTCTCCAAACTCGAGTTAATGTTTCTGCCCCACTTTCTGGTGTTGTTGAAATTAAAGATTTTGCTAGAAAATTCTCAACATTTTGAACATAATCAACTAATTCAAAAAAAGCAAAATTGTATTGATTTTCCATAACTTGCCTATACTCTGTTTGTTTTTTATAAATAAAAATTCCAAGTACAATACATATAATTGCAAAAACTCCAATTACGCTTAGCATATGTCTATCTTTTAATCTTTCTTTCCAATCTAATAAAATATTTTTCATTTTTCTCCTTTCAATTAATTCTAATATTTAAAATAAACTTATCTTTTATTTACAAAAATGATGCTTTCCTATTGTTTTCACAATTGTTTTTGACCATATCCAGCTACTAGTAGCTGTGTTTGGATTGAAATAATATATACACCCGTTTGTCGGATCCCATCCATTTAGAGCATCTCTTGCAGCTTTATATACACTTGAATTTTCATCTATTGGATGATTTATTTGTCCATCTGAAACAGCAGTAAAAGCTCCTGGTTGATAAATTACACCTGCTATTGTGTTTGGGAAGCTCGAACTTTTTACTCTATTTAATATAACCGCACCTACTGCTACTTGTCCTTCATAGCTCTCTCCTCTTGCTTCTCCGGTTTATTGCTCTTGCTATTAGTTGAACATCTGAACTTGAATTGCTATTACTTCCTGCAAGTACTTTTTTGTTGTTAATATTAAACACAATTGCTAATGTTATTAAAATTATTATTATTAAAAAAAATATTTTTATTTTCATATTTCCTTCTTTCTATAAATTTATTATATTTTCGTGCAGGAGTAGAATCCTGCCCCTACATTTCACAATATATTTTACTTGTAATTTTTCTTTGAGATGTTTTGACTTCACTTCATTTCGCTCAACATGACATCAGTAAGACATACGTGTCATTCTGAGTCTCTCATACATTGCCTCGCTATCAAAGAATCTCATTATGATTTTTTTAGCAATACAGTAGCCATGATTTTTTCTTACCTATATTTTGTATAATTGCAAAATAAATATACATTTTATGAAAAATATGTTATAATTTTAACTAATTAATACTAAAATTTTGGAGGTCTTTATGAAGAAAATCTTAATTTTTTATGGTTCTTACGGTGGCGGACATCTTTCTGCTGCACGCTCTATTAAAGAATGTATAGATTTAAATTATCCAGATACAGAAACAACTATGGTTGACTGTATAGAATATATAAATAAAAGCTTAAACAAAATATCTACTAAAGCATATGTAGAAATGGCGAAGAAAGCACCTTGGGCTTGGGAAAAAGTTTATTCTAAATCTGAAAAAGGTGCATTAGCTTCTATTAGTAATTCTACTAATAAATTAATGTCTATTAAATTAAAAAAACTAATATGCGAATTTAACCCAGACTTAATTATATCTACACACCCTTTTAGTAGCCAAATGTGTTCTATATTAAAAGAAAAGGGAAAAATAAATTGTAAAATTGCAACAGTAATGACAGATTATGCGCCACACAGCCAATGGCTTGTTGGTTCAGACTATATAGATTATTTTTTTGTTGCACATAATGGAATGAAAAACGACTTAATAAAGAAAAAAGTTGCAGAAAATAAAATACATGCTACAGGAATTCCTTTATCTAATAGATTCTTAGCACATTACAACAAAGAAGAAATATTAGAAAGATATGGGCTTGAAATGAATAAAACCACTATATTATTTTTTGCAGGTGGTGAATATGGATTAGGTAAAAATACAACTTTTGATATTTTAAAATCTCTAGTTGAACTTTTCCCAGAATTACAAGTTATTGCAATAGCTGGTAAGAATGTTAAAATGAAACAGCAATTTGAAGAATTAGTAGAACAAAACCAAAGAAAGAATTCTGTAAAAGTATTAGAATATACTAAAGAGGTTCCAGAGCTTATGAGTGTTTCAGATTTAGTAATTACAAAACCAGGCGGACTTACAACAACAGAAAGTTTAGCATCTCGGATTACCAATAATAGTTATTAACCCAATTCCTGGACAAGAAGAAGAAAACGCTAGGTTTTTAGAGCTTAAAGAAGTTGCTATTTGGATAAAAAAAGGTGATGACATTAAAGAAAGCTTAGCTTTAGTATTTAATTCGCCAGAAAGATTAAAATCTATGAAAATTAATGCTAGATTATTAGCAAAGAAAAATTCAACCGTTGATATTTGCAAAATATTGCTTTCTGAGGAAGAAAATTAAATTTTGTAATATATTTATTTTGTGGGCGTATACAATACGCCCCTACAAATTGCAATATATTTTATGAATGTTTGCGGGTCGTCGAGGACGCCGACCCCTACAATTTGCAATATGTTTATTTTTAGCAACATATTATCACTGACGAGATTTGGCGGATTGTTTATTATACATTTGCAATTATGAATTTACGGGCAGGGATTAACCCTGCCCGTAAAATTTATATTTTTATAATTCTCTTCTTCCTTCTAACGCCTTTGTTAATGTAATTTCATCTGTATATTCCAAATCCCCACCAACTGGAATTCCATGAGCAATTCTTGTTGTTTTTACCCCAAATGGTTTTACTATTTTGGAAATATACATTGCTGTTGCTTCTCCTTCCACTCTAGGGTTAGTCGCAAGTATTATTTCTTTAATTGTACCTTTTTGTACTCTTTCTAACAATTCTTTAATTTTTATTTCATCTGGTCCAATTCCATTCATTGGAGATATTGAGCCATGTAAAACATGGTATACACCTTTAAATTCATGTGTTTTTTCCATAGCTATTACATCTCTTACATCTTCTACTACACAAATAACATTTTCATCTCTTTTAGGGTTACTACATATTGGGCATGGGTCTGAATCTGCTATATTAAAACACTTTGAACATTGTTTCAAGCTTTTTTTTGCGTTTGTTATAGAATTTATAAATTCTTCTGTTTCTGTTTCTCCTAAATCTAACATATAAAAAGCTAGTCTTGCAGCTGTTTTGTGACCTATACTCGGCAATTTTTCAAAGCTCTCTATTAGTTTTTCTATTGATGGCGAATAATATGACATTTTCTTCCTCCAATTACATCATTCCTGGTATATTAAATTTTCCCATTTGACTACTTTGTGCAGCATCTACTTTTCTTAAAGCTTCGTTTACACAAGTTAATATTAAATCCTGAAGCATTTCTACATCTTCTGGGTCTACAACATCTTTTTTTATTATTATTTCTTTTACTTCTTTACTTCCTGTAACTTTTACAGATACTGCTCCACCACCAGCTGTTGCATCAAATTCTTTTAAACTTAATTCTTCTTGTGATTTTTCCATATCTGCTTGCATTTTTTTTGCTTCCTTCATTAATTGATTAATATTCATTCCTCCGAAACCTCCCATGCCACCTGGGAATCCACCTCTTTTTGACATATAAAAATCCTCCTTATTCATCTATTATATTTATATTAATACCTAAATTTGATATTGTATTTTCTTCTTTTTTAGAATTTTCTTTACTTCCTTCTAGAATTTTAACTCTCATTTCTTTACCCGCTTCTATAGAAACCAATCGTACAATTTCTTGCATATTTTCGTGTCTTTCTAATAAAGCTTTCACCATTGTTGTTAATCCATTTGGAAATTCTATACCTAATGTAACATCATTAATTTCTTTTGCTGTTGTATTTAATAAGTTTGCGAACAAAGTCATTTTTCCTTGTTTCTTCAAGGCTTCTATAACATTTTTCCAGTATCCTACAGATACTAAATTTCCTGAACTATTATTTACAGATTTTGCAACTGTTTCTTCCTTTTTAGGAATTTTATCAACTACTGCCTTAGGTTTTTCTTCAGTTTTAACTGTACTGCTTGGCAACTCACTAAAAGAAATTTTTCCATTTTTCATCTTCTCTTCTAAATCAGAAATTCTTTCTTCTAAAGTATTACTTTCCTCTTTCATACTTGCTCTAATTATTCCTGCTTGAAATATTATACTCTTTTGTGTTGCATACTTCATATTATTTTCTAATTCTGATAATATATAAATTAATTTTAGTAATTTTTCTTTTTCTACACTCTTTGATAATTTCTCAATTTCTGCAATTTCTTCTTTACTGTATATTTCTAGTACTCCACCAGATTTTAGTATTAAAATGTCTCTTAAATATTTAATGATTTCTAACAAAAAGTTTTCTAAGTTTTTTCCTTCTGAAATAACTTCATTAATAATAGTTAATGCCTCATCTGGTTTATTTTCTAATATTTTATCTGTAATATTTCTTATATGTATAAGTTTTGGAATTCCAACTAAATCTTTTACTTTTTCCTCTGTAATCTCATTTTCTCCATCTTGTATATTTCTCTCCAAAATACTTATGGCATCTCTCATTCCGCCTTCTGCTAAAACAGCTATTAACCTTAATGCTTCTGGAGATATTGTTATTGAGCATTCTTTACAAATTATTTCTAATTTTTTTGTTATATCTTCTACAGATATTTTCTTATAATCAAATCTTTGGCATCTTGAAAGAATTGTTGCTGGCAACTTTTGTGGTTCTGTTGTTGCCAAAATGAATTTCACATGTTCTGGTGGTTCTTCTAGTGTTTTCAACAATGCATTAAATGCTCCTGTTGAAAGCATATGAACCTCATCTATTATATATACTCTATATTTTGCTACTGTTGGTAAAAAATTAACCTCATCACGAATTGCCCTTATGTCCTCTACACTATTATTAGAAGCAGCATCCATTTCAACTATATCTGTTAAAGACCCATTTAACGCTGCTTTACATATTTCACATTCATTACATGGTTCTCCATCTTTTGGATTTAAACAATTTATTGCTCTTGCTAAAATTTTTGCTACAGATGTTTTTCCTGTTCCGCGGCTTCCTGTTAATAAATATGCATGTCCAACTCTGTTAGCTATTAACTGGTTTTTTAATGTTTTTGTTATATGCTCTTGTCCAAATATTTCTTCAAAAGTTTGTGGTCTAAATTTTCTATATAGTGCAGTATATCCCATTTTTATACCAATCCTTTTTTATATATTGAATAAGTTTTTATCCCTCTACGGAAAGCAACCTTCACATAAATACACTACTTATCGCTGCTTTCTTCCGAATCTGACGAGATTCATAGCTTTTTATTGACTTTGCTTTCCGTACAAAGATAAAAACTTATTTGCTTTTTCATTATATAATGTTTACCTTGATTTATCAAGTATTTTTTAGAATCTTTTAAATACAAAATTTGTATATTCTTCGCTTGCTGTTCCTTCTGTTATAATATCTCCTACTGGTAGATTAATAACAACATTTGCTTTATATTTTCTCTCTGCCATTGTTTCTATAATTATATCAAAAGAAACTTTTGCCTTAATATTTTCCATAGTTGCATCTGTCTTTTTTAGAATAGTTCCATCATGAGTTATTTCTTCATCTTCATTTGATACATATTCTCCTAGGTTTCTTATTGCAATACTTAGTCCTATATTTCCACCTTGATTAGCAATTTTGTATTCTTTTAAATTTGTTGATAACGCAGAACTATATTCTAATCTATCTGTAATTTCAAAACCTTCTTCATACTTATACAATAAACCATCTGTGTTTGGTTTATAAAATTTAATATCACCTTTTAAAGGTCTTTCAATTATTTTAAAATTTTCAAAGTATATTTTGTTAATATAATCTTCTTTTTTAAAATTTTCATTTTTTTCTATTTGAAAATATACATCACTTTTTTGTATTATTTCTAAGTTCCATTTTGTATCTGCGCCATCTCTTTGTAATCCTTCTGCTGTACTAATTACTGTGATTTTTTCTAAGTTAAATGGCATATTTTTTTCGCCTTCTATATTATATTTCAACATCAAAAATGTTATAAATGCAACTATAAAAAAAGCAATAATACTTATAATAGCAATTTTAATAATTTTTTTGTTTTTTACTTCCATTATTTTACCTTTCTCAATTTTTTAAAAAATTCTTTTAATAATTCTTCACATTGTCCTTTTAATATATATTTATTTACTTCAACTTTATGATTAAATTTGTAATCTTCTAATAAATTCAAAACAGAACCACATGCCCCTGTTTTTTCATCCATAGTGCCTATAAAAATTCTTTTAATCCTTGAATGAATAATTGCGCCAGCACACATACTGCAGGGTTCTAGTGTAACATACATATCGCAATTTTCCAATCTCCAATTATTTAATTTTTTACTAGCCTTTTTTATTGCCAAAATCTCTGCATGACAGGTTGTATCTTTTTTTAGTTCTTTTAAATTGTGGGCCCTTGCTATAATTTTTCCATCCTTAACAATTACAGCTCCAATAGGAACTTCATCTTTAAGAAACGCCTTTTTAGCTTCTTTTAGAGCCTCCTTCATATACAGTTCTTCCATAAATATTCCTTTACTTTCTATTTTTTATATTGCTAAATATTTATTAATAATTTGAATTATACTATATTCTTTATCAAATGTATCTAAAATATTGAATTCTTGTAAACTTTAGGTTATTATAATATTAGGAGTTAATTAATAATGAATGAAGAAACCAATAAAAAAGCTAGCACTAAGTTGTCATTAGATAAATCTGTTGCTACTATTATTACAATACTAATATTCTTTTTTTTATATTTTATTGCATATATTTTTATAGTTCTTATGCCTTTTGATAATATTTTGTCTGGTGTAATTACAATTTTATGTTTAATTTCTTTTCCTATCATTATTATATTTTCTATATGGAATAAAAAATATAATAAGATAATGGCCATTTTATTAATTTTATTTTTCTTACTTTTAATAGGTAATACATTTTATTATACTAACCATAGCATGAAAGTAGAATCTTTGATTCATCTACATAATAGATATAATTTTCCGTATTCAGATATGAAAGTAATTGGTGCAACTCCTCGAAGTGCAACAGTTAGCTATAATGGTATAGACATATATGTATATTATGATAACGGCTGGAAAAACGATTATTTACAAAAGACTAAAGCTAATACTAAGTCTGTTGATGCTAATTCAAGTGCACATATAACAGATTTCACTTCAATACTTGGTTCATATACTAGTAACTTTAAAGTAGTACTAAATCAAATTTCTGATTCTTACTCTTATGAATATTTAATTTATTTATACACTTCTGATGAAACAATTGCAGAAAATGCAATAAATAAATTAAACAATTATGTTTCTAATAGTGATTCTTGTAATATTTTTTATTGCTTGTGCATTACAAAAGAGAAAGACTTTTATAATGAATTAGCAAATGCTAATGTATCTAATATACATGTAAAAGATTATTCTTCTCTATTTGTTGAATATATGCCTGTATCAATTAAAACCTATAATGATTTTGATAAATCTATTTTTATAAATAACGGTAATAACTCTATAAACACAGATAATAATATTCATGTAATATATTATTATTATCATGATAAGTTATCTTCTGTTTTTAAAGTGTTTAATGTTGTTAAAAATCCTTATTAAATCATTTTTTGGTGCACCTAGTTGGAATCGAACCAACGGCCTCACCCTTAGGAGGGGGTGCGCTCTATCCTACTGAGCTATAGATGCATTTGATTTTACTATTATAACTTAATTTAATATTTTTAGCAAGTATTTATCAGTTGTTAAATATTGTTGCGATTTTCGGCTTTTCATTGTATAATATCTATATTTTATGGAGGTATTTATGCAACGTATTTTGAGTAATTTAAGAAAAGCTATTGAAGATTATAATATGATTGAAGAAGGAGACAAAATTGCTGTTGGACTTTCTGGTGGTAAAGATTCTATAACTTTACTTATGGCATTAAAAAATTTACAAATCTTTTATCCGAAGAAGTTTGATATAATTGCAATTAGTGTTCATCCTGGATTTGATTTTTTCGATACCACTTATTTAGAAGAAACTTGCTTAAAATTAGATATTCCTTATTTTGTTGAAAAGAGTGATATTAAAGCTATTGTTTTTGATATAAGGCAAGAAAAAAATCCTTGCTCATTATGTGCAAATTTGAGAAGAGGAATTTTAAATAGTGTAGCAATTAGAGAAGGTTGTAATAAAATAGCTCTTGGACACAATTTAGAAGATGTTTTAGAAACATTTTTTTTAAATTTATTATACACTGGAAACATTCATACCTTTTCTCCAGTTAGTTTTATGGACCGTTCTCGGATTAACCGTTATTAGACCATTAATTTATACACCTGAAAAGGAAATAAAAAGATTTATAAAAAAACAAAATATTCAAACAATGAATAATTGTTGTCCTATGGATGGACATTCAAAAAGAGAAGATATGAAAGAATTGATAAACGGTTTTTCAAAAGAAATCCCACAAATTAAAGCAAATTTATTAGGGGCTATTAAGAGAAAAAAAATTGATGGGTGGAAAGAATAAGCAGACAAAATTTAACGAACTATTTACATTTTTTATTTATACGCTGAAACCATATAAATTTTGAAAAATTTATATGGTTTCAGCGTATTATAATTTATATTATATTTTTTTTGTAATTTTACTCAGCTAATTTGTTTAATTCAGCTTTTATTTTTTCTAATGTTTCATTTGCAGCTTGTAAGCTGTCTTTTTTTATTCCTATATAGAACTTAACTTTTGGCTCTGTTCCTGAAGGACGTACACAGCACCATGCATCATTTTCCAATTCATAATATAACACATTTGATTTGTCTAAATCTGTTTCTGAAACCTCTCCTGTTTTAAAGTTCTCTATTCTTCCTGTTTCATAGTCTCTAAAAGAAATTACATTGTATTCTCCTAATTGTTTTATTGGATTATTTCTTAATGTATTCATTAATTGTTTTATTTTTTCTGCTCCTTCAATTCCTTTATGTGTAATTGAAATTTGACCTTCTTTATAATATCCATATTTTTTATATATGTTTTGCATTTGCTCCCATAATGTAATACCTTTTGTTTTATAATATGCAGCAGCTTCGCAAACACTCATTACTGCAACTATTCCATCTTTATCTCTTGCATGTGTTCCTATTATGCAACCATAACTTTCTTCGTATGAGAAAATACAATCGTAACTATTATCTTTTTCAAAACCTCTTATAATTTTTGCAATATTTTTAAATCCTGTTAATGTTTCAAATAATTGTACATTATAGAATTTTGCAATTGCATCTGTTAAATTAGAAGATACTATTGTTTTTATTACGGCTCCATTTGTTGGTAACATACCCTTTTCTTGTTTTTGAGATAAAATATATTCTGCTAAAAGATTTCCTGTCATATTTCCATTGAATTGAATATATTCTCCTGTTTGTTTATCTTTAACATATACTCCTAACCTGTCTGCGTCTGGGTCATTTGCAAGTATTATATCTGCATCTTTTTGATTTGCCAATTCTAATGCTAATTTAAATGCTTTTGTATCTTCTGGATTTGGATAATCTACTGTTGGGAAATTACCATCTGGTAATTCCTGTTCTTTTACAACAAATACTTGTTTAAATCCTAATTCTTTTAAAATTCTTTGTACTGGCACATTTCCTGTACCATGTAATGGAGTATATACTATTTTCAAATTTTCCGCTTCATCTAATATTGCTTGCTTATTTAATACAAGTTTTTTTAATTCTTCTATATATTTATCATCTATATCTTTAGAAATAACATTGTATAAACCTGCTTGTTGTGCTGCTTCCAATGTTGTTGTTTTAATTTCTCCATAATTTGTAATACTATTAACTTCGCTTATTATTCCTTTATCTGTTGGAGAAACTATTTGTGCTCCATCTTCCCAATAAACTTTATATCCGTTATATTCTGGAGGATTATGACTTGCTGTTACTACTATTCCTGCAATACAACCTAATTGTCTTACTGCAAAAGATAGTTCTGGAGTTGGTCTTAAAGAATCAAAAATATATGTTTTAATTCCATTTGCATTTAATACTAAAGCAGCCTCCATACTAAATTCTTTTGACATCCTTCTAGAATCATATGCTATTGCAACCCCTCTTGTTGCACCGTTTTGACTCAATATATAATTGCTAAGTCCTTGTGTAGCTTTTCTTACTGTATATACGTTCATTCTATTTGTTCCAGCACCAATTACACCTCTTAATCCTGCTGTTCCAAATTCTAATTCTCTATAAAATCTATCTTCTTTCTCTTTTTCATCTGTAATATTTAACAATTCTTTTTTTGTATTTTCATCTATACTATCATCATTAATCCATTCATTATATTTTTCCTTGTAATCCATATTATTCCTCTTTTCTTATTAGTTTTGTTGGTTATTATATAATTCTCTTGCTGTTTCTGGGCTATCTACACCTGTTGCATTTTTAACTGGTGCAAATTCTTCTTCTCTTTTTACACGTAATATTGCCATATCATCTAATTTTTCAAAAGCATCAAATATAAATGCTTCAAACTTATATGCATTTGGTTCTTCTGGAATAACAATTTCTCCTTTTTCATTCATATATGTTGCCTTTTTAAATGCTGAATGATATGGTAATTTATTTTTTCCAATATCCTCTAAACAATTAATATTGAAAAGATTGCAAAGTATATGTGATTCTCCATATACTAATTCTCCATTTTCATCTACTGCTTCTGCCATTTCATCTGTTATTTCTGTATATTCAATAACACTTGGTTTATTATTTTTCTTGCAAAAAACTCCAACTCTCTCTTTTGGCCCAGCTTTTACTAAAGATTTACCTGCCGCTAGAACTTTCTTTTCTATTGCTAATCCCATAACTATTGGATCAACCATTTTTACTAAGACATTGTCTACTCCACCAATAAATATCCATTCAATATTTTTGTCTTTCATATCTTTTATAATATTATTCTTAAACATTGCCTCAAATATTCCGCCATGGCCATCTGCTGCTTGTTTTAACATTCCCTCTTCTGTTAATAAAATTTTACCTTTTGTATCTACCATTGGTAATTCGCCTTGTTTGAAAAATTTTATTGCGTTTTTATCATATCCAAAATAATTATTTTTTTCAAAAAATTCTACAGTATCATTATTGTTTTCTTTACTTGTCATTAAGTACCATGGAATTGTTACTCCATAAATGTCTTTTGCCTTTTTTAAAGAATCACATAGAATTTCAAATAAAGATTTATCTGGAGATACTCCTAACATATATGTTCCTTTAGGTCCATTATGACCTAAACGTGTACCTTGTCCACCGGCCATAGTTACTGCTGCTAGTTTTCCACTTTTTATAGCTTCTTCACCTATCTCTTTATATTTATTAAATTCTTCATTTGAAAGTTTATATTTATCTATATATGGTATTGGAGTAATTTTTACTTCTCCAAATTCTACTGGTTTTTGTGTTGCTTGATATAATTCATCAACTTGAGAAAAGTCTATTTTTAAGATTTCATCTAATAGCTCTTCCTTTTTAGCTTCTTCTAAACTATCATAGTTTACTAATAATTGCTCTTGTCCATTTTGATTTAATAATTGTTTTACTTTTTCGTATTTTTCTTCCATAAATTATACTCCCTTTCTTGTTAAAATAATTTATTAAATTTATTTAAGTTATCTTATACCAATTAAATAGTTTAGTCAATATTTTATTATGCCATCTTCTTATACCCTTCGAAAACTTCTTCAATCTTCTTTTCACCAGAAGTATTAATAATTCCATCATGCATATTTAGTATTTTATCTATGTCAGTATTAAATTCTTCTACATCATATAAATTTATTATTTTAATATTATCTTTTCCTTTATTTTTTTCTAAATATTTAGCTATATATTTATTTACATTATTAACATTTCCCTTAATTACAATATTAATTAGCTCATTTTTTTCTATATGCATATTCAAAAATTCCTCTAAATCTTTATATTTTAATATTTTTTTCTTCTCCCAACCTATGTCTTTTATTTTCTTCTTTGTTTTTTCCTTTAATATTATTTTACTTAATACTTTATCTATTGCAGGTGATAAGTCATTTTGAAATATAGTTATGAATTTGTTTTTTTCTTCAATTTTTTTACTTATATAAGGAAGTATCATAGTAATTAAGTGAACATCACTTACATAAAACCCACAAAATTTTTCAACATTACTAAAATCATCCATTTTACTTGCCCCCCTAAGTAATTTTTGATTACTGGTAAATTTTACCATTTTATTACAAATGTGTCAATATGATTACAAATAAATCGTATACATTAATTCGACAATCTCTGAAATGTATATTTTTTAAATTTTGGTTAATACTTTTTATATAGATAAAATTTAACATATTATGATATTCCTTGAATGGAAATACATCAAATTCTTAGGAGGTTAAAATGGATAAATTTAAAAAATTTTCAATAATATTTTTCTTACTTTTAATATATATATTTATATCTGCTTTTTCATATGCAAATACTGTTTCTAAAAATCTTTCAAACAGTGTATTTAGGTTACATGTTTTAGCAAATAGCAATTCTGAAGAAGATCAAGCTTTAAAATACAAAGTTAGAGATTCTGTTTTAGAATATGTAAATACTATTGCTAAAAATGCTAATTCTAAAGATGAATTAATAAATATAGTAAAAGATAATGTTACTAATATAGAACAAATTGCAGAAAACACAATTTTAGAAAATGGCTATAATTATTCTGTAAATATTTCTATTGGTAATTTTGAATTTCCTACAAAAAATTATGGTGATATCTCATTACCTTCTGGTTTTTATGATGCATTAAGAATTGAAATTGGAGAATCTTTGGGAAACAATTGGTGGTGCGTAATGTTCCCTCCATTATGCTTTGTAGACATTAGTTCAGGTATTGTTCCAGAAGATTCAAAAGAAATTTTAAAGGAATCCCTTTCTGAAGATGAGTATAATATAATCTCTGAAGAAAAACCCTCTGTACAATTCAAATTTAAGCTACTTGAATTTTTTCAATCTTTCGGAATTACTACTGCAAAAAAATAACTTATGTTTTTGTTGTTTTTTTATACTTTTTATGTTATATTATTTTAAAGTAAGATGTATGTATGCATCTTCTTTTTAATATGTGTAATAAATATACGGGGGTAATATTTTGGAAAAATTAGTAATAACTGGTGGAACTCCTCTAAAAGGAGATGTAATAATAAGTGGTGCAAAGAATGCAGCTGTAGCAATTTTACCTGCAACAGTTTTAATTAATGGAATATGTACAATTGAAAACTTACCAAATATTAGCGATGTAAAATTATATTGTGAAATATTAGAGCAAGTTGGAGCAAAAATCACATGGAATTCTGAACATGAAATAACTGTGGATACTCGAGAAATTTCTTGTTCTCAAGCCCCTTTAGATATAACTAGAAAATTTAGAGCTTCATACTATTTATTAGGTTCTATGCTTGGTAGATGCGGTTGTGCAGAAGTTGGAATTCCTGGTGGATGCAATTTAGGTGCAAGACCTATAGACCAACACATTAAAGGGTTTGAAGCATTAGGAGCAAAAGTTGATGTTTCTCAAGGAAAAATTAATGCAACTGCTGAAAAATTGGTTGGAACTTCTATATATATGGATATTTCTTCTGTTGGTGCAACAATAAATGTAATGTTAGCAAGTGTTTTGGCAGAAGGAACTACTATTATTGATAATGCTGCTAAAGAACCTCATATTGTTGACGTAGCAAACTTTTTAAATACAATGGGAGCAGATATTAGAGGTGCTGGAACGGATGTTATTAAAGTTAATGGAGTTAAAGAACTTTGCGGTGGAGGTACATATTCTGTAGTTCCAGACCAAATAGAAGCTGGAACATTTATGTTAGCTGCAATTGCAACTGGTGGAAATATTACTATTAGAAATTGTATTACAAAGCATTTAGAGTGTATAACAGCTAAAATATTAGAAATTGGTGGTAAGATAGAAGATGATGGGGATACATTAAGAGTTATTAGTAACGGAAGACCATCAAAAGCAAATGTTAAAACTTTACCATATCCAGGATTTCCGACAGATTTGCAACCACAAATTGGTGTAGTACTTTCTTTAGCAAACGGAACGAGTATTATAAATGAGAGTATTTGGGAATCTAGATTTCAATATACCGAAGAATTAAATAAAATGGGAGCCAAAATAACTCCTCAAGGTAAAACAGCTGTATTTGAAGGCGTCGAGAGTTTATCTGGTGCTCCTGTATATACAACAGACTTAAGAGCTGGTGCTGCTTTAATTATTGCTGGAGCTGCTGCCAATGGAATAACAGAAATTTATAATTTAGAACATATAGACAGAGGTTATGAACACATAGAAGAAAAATTCAGAAGTCTTGGAGCAAAAATTGATAGAGTAGTTGAATAGAAGGATGTAGTTTAATGTTAAAATTTTGTAGTTTGTATAGTGGAAGTTCAGGAAATAGCTTACTTGTTCAGAGTGACAATGCCAAAATATTAGTTGATGCTGGAGTTAGTGGTAAAAAAATAATAGATGCCCTAACTTCTATTAATGTTGATATTTCTGAAATCAATGCAATTATTGTTTCACATGAACATTCTGATCATATAAAAGCATTAAGAGTTTTATCAAATAAATATAATATTCCTGTATTCGCAAATAAGGAAACTTGGGCAGCTATGCCTTTAGAATTTGCGAATATTATTAGCGATAATATTAAGTATTTTGAATTAAATAAAAATTTTTATATTAATGATTTAGAAATTTTACCATTTCCTATTCCACACGATGCAGCAAATCCATGTGGATTTAATATTTTTAATAACGAGCACAAAATTAGTATAGCAACAGATATTGGAAATATGAATTCACAGGTTTTTAGCAAATTAGAAAATAGTTCTTTTATACTACTTGAATCAAATTATGACCCAGAAGTTTTAAAATGCTCATCATACCCATATCCTTTGAAAGAACGTATAGCAGGTCCCAGTGGACATTTACCAAATTATCTAGCTGGACAAACAATTTCTAAATTAATAGATACCGGTTTAAAAAGTGTAATGCTAGGACATTTAAGTAAAGAAAACAATTTTCCTGAATTGGCATATCAAACTGTATTAGATGAATTATCAAAGAACAATTTATCTGATAGTTGCATAGAATTAAATGTTGCTTCAAGATACGAGCCTAGCAAAATTATTGAAATTGCTTAAAACAGATTATATGTTATTATATAAAAAGAAATGCTAGAAATATTTCTAGCATTATTTTTGAATAAAAAATTTGTTTGAATAAAATATATGGGGGTTGTAGAGGAATGAATTGAAATGTATGCAAATAGGGCCTAATGCATACTACTTCCTCTACAAGAAAAAAAACAATATTATTTAATATTAAGTTCTATAATTATCAACTTAATATTTTTGCAACTTTAATAAAGTGTTTTAACTATTTAAAACATTACTGATTAATTCTTTTAATAATCATTTTTGATAAAATTTTGATAACAATTTTTCTGATAGTAAAAAAAATCGAAAAAAATAATAAGATTTTAAAAATCATTTTTGTCTCCTAGAAAATGTCTTGAATTTAATAACTAAATATTACTATAAACGTCTATATTTGTCAACAAAAACCTTACGACAAAATGCGCCAAATTCCAACAGAAACTAGCATTCCAACAATATCTCCTATTAGTGCAGCAACTAGCACAAACCTAATTTTCTTTACTTTTACAACACTTGTATATATTGCAATTGTATAAAAAGTTGTCTCTGTCGCTCCCATTATTGTAGAAGTAACTAATCCAATAAAACTATCCACTCCATATTTATTCATTAAATCTACGCCAATCGCCATAGCTGCACTTCCGTGAAATTGGTCTTAATAGCGCTAAAGGCATAATTTCTGCTGGGATTTTTAATAATAATATTATAGGGGATATAAGTTTTACAATTAAGTCTATTATTCCAGATGCTCGTAAAGCTCCTACTGCCATAAATATTCCTATTAATGTTGGAAATATACTTATAACTATCTCCATTCCATCTTTTGCACCATCTAAAAAAGTATCAAAAACTTTATTTTTTTCTACTAATCCATACACTATAATTATTAAAATTGTAATAGGAATTGCTGTTGCAGATAAATAATTTATTATTTGCATATATCCTCCTAATATTTTTTTGACAATATCTTTGTAGCACTAACTGCACAAATCAATGCTGCTAAAGACGATATCCAAACAGGAATTATCATTCCTGTTGGATTACTAGAATTCATAGAAGTTCTAATTGCAATAATTGTTGTAGGAATTATTTGTAAAGACGCTGTATTAATTACTATAAACATAGCCATTGAATTTGATAACGTTTCTTTATTATTATTTATTTTCTGCAGAGATTTCATAGCTTTAAGTCCCATTGGAGTAGCTGCATTTCCAAGTCCCATTATATTTGCAACAATATTCATAGACATTTCTTCATATACCTTTTCTCCTTTTTTTATTTCTGGAAAAAGTAATCTCATTAATGGGCTTAATAGTTTAGTTAATTTTTTTATTAAACTAGTCTTTGTTGCTATTTGCATAATTCCGATTCCATAAACATATAGTTCCTAAAAAAGTAATACTTAATTCTACTGCACTTTTCGTCGAATCAAATATTGAACTATTTATTTCATTTATTCTCCCTGTTGCAATGGCATACACTATTGAAATAATAATAAATATTGGCCAAATTTTATTTAACATTTATCTCTCCCACGTAAATTAAGATATATTCATTTAATATTATTCAATAAAACTTGTTTAATGCAAATTGTTTATATTAATTCTATTATATTTGTTGCATCAATATTTCCGGGCGTATACAATACGCCCCTACATTATGCAATGCATGTTTTTATTTCGTGCAAAAAAACAACTACTGTTTTTATTTCAGTAGTTGCTTGTAATATTTATTTTATACCTCATTGCTTGGTGTTGCCGAATTGCTTGGTACTACAGGTGTACTTGATGTTGCTGAATTACTTGGTGTTGGTGGTGTACTTGGCGTTGCTGAATTAGTTGGTACCGTTGGCGTACTTGGTGTTGCTGAATTGGTTGGTGCTACTGGCGTACTTGGCGTTGTTGGCTCTGCTGGTGTTACTGGTTCCGTTGGTGTTGTTGGTACGCTTGGGTTAGATGTCGGTACAGATACTTGTTTTGTTCCTCTGGCAATTATCTTTTTCATAGCATCATATGTATCTCTATGAAGTTCTACTTTTGACACTGTATTTCCATTTAGTTTTAATGTTTTATATGTTACTGTTTTATATCCTGTTCCACCTTTTTGCAATACTTTTTCTTTTCCAACTTCCATTGTTGGATCATCTTCATAAATTGTTGTATATCCATAACTTTGTAAAACAGTTGTTGAAATTTCTACTTCATATTCAACTTCTTCTTTTATTCCATAAATTGATACTCTTGCAATTCCATTTTTGGAATTACATACTATTTTAATTGGATATTTTCTATTGTTTTTAAATTTAAAATCTATTGAACCATATGCTACTGTAGCATCTTTTCCTAGTCCAATATAAGATGTTGGAAATTGATGATTTATTCTATGTGTTACTTCTAAATTTGAGTATAAAACTGCATTATATAATGTCGATGAAATCTGACAAATGCCTCCACCAAGTCCATCTACAACATTTCCGACTTCAAATATTGCTGCATC
>CAZTHC010000004.1:0-34293 GCA_964613425.1 uncultured Lachnospiraceae bacterium | reverse complement strand
AGGCAAGAAAGCAGTTGCTATATCTGCTATTAATGAAGCATATAGTCCTTCTCTTTCTTTTGTACTTCTTTTTTTAAAGTTATCAAATTCTGCCATTAACCTTTTAAGTCTATCTGTTGTTTCCTCTAATTCTTTTTTCATTAAGAATTCTTTTTCTTCTTGTTCATTCATAACTTTAGTTTCTTCTTGTTTTTCTTCTAAGTTTTCCTCTGACATTTTTGTCTCCTTTCTATTTTATATCTAGTTCATCATTCAATTTTTTATTTATATATTTCATAATTGAAATAACTTTTGAATAATCCATTCTTTTAGGTCCTATTATACCTATTGTTCCCAAATCTATATTTCCTACTGTATGTTTAAAAGTAATTATACTAAAATCTTTTAATTCCTCATTTTCATTTTCTTCACCAATATAAACATTAATATCTTTTGCAATTCCAGAATTTAATAAGTCTAGCATAACTTCTTTTTCATCTAATATATTTAAAAAATTCTTTGCAGTATCTAATTTCTTAAACTCAGGAAAATCAAATACTCTGCTTGCACCTTCTAAATATAAATTGTTTTGTTCATTAACAGCTTTATTAATTTGTTCAATAATTGGCTTTATAACACTAACCTGATAATTCATTTCAGATAAAATATATTCCTCCATAGGTTTATCTATTTTACCTAATGGCTTGCCTCTTAATTTATTGTTAAATATGAAATTTAAAGTTTCAACTTGGCTTTCTGTAATATCTTCATTGAATTTAATAATAGATTCTTTAATTGCTCCTCCATCTGTTAAAATAACAGCCATTAGAACTCTATTTCCTAGTACAACAAATTTAATATCTTCAATGTTTTGTGTATTAGCTTTGGGGCCAATTGCAACTGTTGTATAATGAGTTATTTCAGATAAAGTATTTGTTGCAATTCTTGTTAAGTCTTCAATTTCATTTATTTTTGTTTCTAGTTTTTCTTTTATATATTGAATTTCATCTAAACTAATATCTTCTTCGTTTATTAATTCATCTACATAAAATCTATATCCTTTAGCTGAAGGAATTCTTCCTGCAGAAGTATGTGGCTTTTCTAAGTATCCAAACTCCTCTAATTCTGCCATATCATTTCTAATTGTTGCGCTACTGCAATTTAAATTATAATCATTTGTAATACTTGCAGAACTTACTGGTTCTGCAGTGTTAATATATTCTTCTACAATAGCTTGTAGTATTCTTTTCTTTCTTTCACTTAACAAAACCTGTTCACCTCACTTCTTCAAAAAGAAAATTAGCACTCTTTTTTAAAGACTGCTAATATATTATACCCATTTTTAGCAATTGTCAATACAGATTGCTAATTTTTTAAAATTATTTTACACAAATTCTTCCCATACTATGTTTGCAAAGTCTAAGCCTTTATTTGTTAGCCTTATACAGTTTTCTTCTATTTGTAATAAATCTTCTTCTACAAGTTTGTTTAATTCTTTTCTGTATACAAATATTGGATTTTCTACAAATTTTTCTTTGAATTTTGAAATTTCTATTCCTTCTATTTTTCTTAAACCTAGTAACATATATTCTTTCATTTGTTCTTCTTTTGTTTGATTTTCATGTACTATTTTTGGTGTACAGTCATTTAAATATTTTTCTATACTTCTGTTATTTGAATATCTTTTTTTGTCTATATATGAATGTGCTGCAACTCCAAATCCTATGTATTCTTTTTGATTCCAACAGTCCATATTATGGTTTGATTCATATCCATTTTTAGCATAATTCGAAATTTCGTAATGTACATATCCCGCTTCCTCTAGAAGTTTTTTCATCTCCCAGTACATTTGCCTTTCACAATCTTCATTAGGCAATGTAACACTACCTTCCATTACCATTTTCTCTAATTTAGTATCTTCCTCTAAAATCAAAGAATATATTGAAATATGCTCTGGTTGTAGCTCAATTACATTATTAACACTTTTTCTTAAAATCTCTAATGTTTGATTTGGTAAACCTAGCATTAAATCTATATTAATGTTTTTAAATCCAGCTTCTCTTGCTAATTTATATGTATCTAAAAATTGTTCGTAATTATGAATTCTACCTATACTTTTTAAAAGTTCATCATCTGTAGATTGTAGTCCTATACTTAATCTATTTATTCCTAATTTTATATAATTTTCTAACTTTTGTCTTGTAACAGTTCCAGGATTTACTTCTATTGTAAATTCTACATTATTTAATTTGCAGTTAAGTGCATTAACAATTTTGCTGATTTGCTCATTACTTAAAATAGATGGTGTTCCACCACCTATATAAATTGTTTTTACTTCATATTCAGCAATATTACTACTCTTTATTTCCTTAATTAATGTATCAATATAAATTTCTATACAATCTTGTTTATTATCGTATGAAATAAAGTCACAGTAATAACATTTGCTTTTACAAAATGGAATGTGAATATATATTCCTATCTCCTTCATATTATCCCCTTAACTCTTCTGCAAACTCATGCATTTTCTTAAACCTATGATTAACTCCAGATTTTCCTATTGGACTTTGTAACATTCTTCCTATTTCTTCTAAAGAACTATCTGGGTTTTTAATTCTTAAATTTGCAACTTCTTTAATATTCTCTGGTAAGTCATTAAATTTTTTTCTTTGTTTCAAAAGCCTTATATCTTCTAACTGTATAACTGCAGCATTAACTGTTTTATTTAAATTTGCAGTTTCACAATTTACAATTCTGTTTACATTGTTTTTTGTATCTCTTATTACACGTATTTCTTCAAATTTTAAAACAGCACTATTTGCTCCTATTAATGCAAGAAATTTAGATATCTCTTCTCCTTCTTTAATATATAGCATATATTGCTTATTCTTTTTAATTATTTTAGACTTTATATCAAAATTTTCTAAGATATTAGATATCTCCACAGCTTTTTTGTTCTGCTTAAATAGAATTTCTAAATGATATTCTTTATTAGGCTCGTTCATGAAACCAGATTTTAAGAAATTCTCTCTTATACATAACCTAGCTATTTGTTCATCTTGGTTCATACTGCTATTCATATCCCACATTTTTAATTTACTAATTTCTTCTTTTATATCTGCAGAAAAAGACATTTTATTCCTCCATTTTACTACATATTACAATTCTATCATTTCCGCCTAAATCTTTTTTTGAATAAATATTTATGTACTGTTTATTTTCTTTAATTAAACTTTGAACAGCGTTCTTTTGATTATACCCTATTTCGAAGCATAAGGCTCCATTTTCATTTAAATATTTATACGCAATATCTATTATTCTTTTATAGAAAGTCAAGCCATCTTGTCCACCATCTAAAGCAATTTGAGGTTCATTTTGAACATCCTTTGATAAATTTCTTATTGTATCTGTTTCAATGTATGGTGGATTTGATACTATTATATCAAATTTATCTTCTAACACAATATCTTCTTCTAATATATCTAACTTTCTAAAATCAACTTCTACATTATTTATTTTTGCATTTTTAATTGCTACCTCTAAAGCATTATCGCTTATGTCTATTGCTGTTACTTCACATCTTTTCAAATATTTTGCAATAGATATTGCAATTGCTCCGCTTCCTGTACACAAATCCAAAACTTTTACTTTGTCTTTTTTATTACAAATAGTAATAACTTCTTCAACCAATATTTCCGTATCTGCTCTAGGAATTAAAACATTTTCATCTATATAAAAATTCAATCTCATAAATTCTTGTTTGTTTGTTATATATTGTAATGGTACATTATTAATTAATTTTTGTATTCCTTCTAAAAAAATGTTTTCTATTTTAATATCAACATTATCTCTATTATGAATAATTAAATACTCTTTTTTTACATCTAAATAAAAAGCAAGTAGAATTTTTGCTTTACTGCTTGCTTCTTCTATATTATTTTCTTTTAACACTTTAATTGATTTTTGTAGTAATTCATCTATACACATAAAATTACCTTTCATCTCTATCATTGTTTTCTTTAATTTGCTTTATAATTTGATTAATATACTTAGTTAATTTTGATACTTTTCTAAATACATCTCTTGTATTTAATTTTTCAGTCGTTGCCATTGAATAATAATTTTGAATAATATAATTATCTTCGTTTTCATTTCTCACAATTTCTTTACCATTTTTATAGAATTTAATGCTATAGTTTGAATATAATTGGTTATCAAGCTCAAAAGAAATATCCTCTATTCTATTTTCATAATCCTCCATAATTTCTAACAAACTAAAAATTTCCTCTTCTAATTGTTCATCATCTTCATCCATATTATTTATTCTATCCGCACTATCTTTCAAAGTTTGTATCATCTCATTTACTTCACTTTTTTCATTTAAACATTCTCTTACTTGTTCTATATGTCTTTCTAATTCTTTACTTTCTTCTATATATTCATCAATTTCTTCTTTTGTAATTGGTGGAAATTCAATCTCTTCATATTCGTTGTCAGAATCATCATTCTCTAATTCATTATCTTCAATTATACAATCTATATTCTCATCCACTTCATCATCTACTTTGTTTTTTTGTTCATAATACTCTGTTATTATTTCATTAATTCTTGTACTTCTATCTAAGAGTTCTATAGTGTCGTTTATATCAACTTTATTGTCTAATTCTATTTCATATTCAACTTCTTCATAATTTTTTTTGGTTTTTATATGTAACAATAAAATAACTTCTGGATTTTCTTCTGAAATACCATATGTAATATCAAATTCTTTTTCAAAATCTTTTGATGAAATTTCAACTTCTTTTTTATAACTCTTTCTTTGTTTATTTACTTTTTCGTTATACAAATAGTATTCTTCATTTATATTATCTAATACTGCAAATCCAATTTTTCCTTTTAAATCGTTCAAACGATAAAAATTAATATCTAAGCTTCCATCTGTTGATACAATTTTCTTATTATCCACATATGTAACTTTGTCATCTGGTTGCTTTATATCTTGAATTATAATCATATTTATTTTGTTTTGCAATTTTCTTATTATTTTATCTAAGAAATTAAAATCCATATTCATTACCTCTTACAAAAATATATTTTAAATTCTACTTTTACCTTTCGCTTTTACTATTATCATAAATATTTTTAATTAACTTATTTGAATATGCATACATACTTAATATTGTTTTTTTAATATCACCTGATTCGATTTCTAGTATTTCTATTTCATCATCTGATTCAAATAAAAAATTTTCTTTTTCAATTAACTTGTCAAATTCTTTTTCATTTTCTTCTTTACTTGATTCAAAATTATATCTTTCTAATATGCTTTTTCTTATTGCATCAACTTTTTCTTCTGCTAATTCTAGTTTCCTAATATTTGCTTCAAATATCTTCTTATCTCCATCATTATTGCAATAATCATCTGCTTGATTCTCATATTTAAATACTTCATCAATTGAATCATTTAATTGTGCTAATAATGTTATATCTTTTTCTTCTATTTTTTCTTTTTTTAAATACATTTTTGTATGTATATTATCCTCTAAATCTATTAATTCTGCATCAATTAATAGATACTGTCCGCTTTTTTCGTCCAAGGCAAATTTTACATTATGTCTATATTTCTTACCTTGTCTGTATATTTGTATTTCTTTTTTATAAAACTTACGATTTTCGGCTTTCTTCTCGTTGTATAAATAACCTTCTTTAGATATATTATCTATAATTGAAAATCCACTTCTTCCATCTTTATCATCAAATAAATAAAAATTAATATTAACCTTTCCATCTTTTGAAATAATTTCTTTGCTATCTGCATAAATTGCTTTATTATCATAAAAGAAATCCTGTATAACCATTATATCTCTTTGTTGTTGAAGTCTTGATGTTACATCCATTAATAATTCCATTCTTTTTTCGTGACTTAGTTCCATATTCAAAACTCCTATTCATATATTATAAAATAACTAAAACAACAAACCATTTTGCAACTTTAATTATTGGAATCCATTTGCTTATTGTTTCATTCATTTTTTGTTCTTCTTCTAACATTTTTGCAGACATATCTTCTAATGTATATGAAAATTCGCATCTATCTACTCCTTCAATTTTAAAGTTAGCTCTAAATTCTTTTATTTCGTTAACTTCAAAATTTTCTAGTTTTACATATTTTGTTCCTAAATTTACATCTCTCTTACTATATAAATCTATCTTTAAATAAACACAGTTTATTTTCTTAGTATATGTGTTTTTTACTCTACCTGTTATATATCCATTAACTGTAGTTGCCTTTGTTTCTAATACTTGCAATTCTATAGAATTATCTATTATTGTATAATTAATGTTTTTATATGTAGATATTAGATATTGATATACAAAAAAATCTACAAAAATGTATAATAGTAAAAATAAAATTAAATATGTGGTTAATGTTTTCATTCTATTCATAAATACCCTCCAAATTTATATTTTAATTATATAAAAAATTAACATATGTTATAATGTTTTTCTACCAACAGTAACATTATAACATAATTAACATAAAATGTAAACTAAATTTCTATGTGTTTGTCAAAATATGTCGAATATATGTATACTTCGTCAACTTGCTTGTTTATCGCGTTTTTTATAGCTTTTTTGTATATTTCTAATTGTTTCGTATGTCTTCCAATTAATTCCGCTTCTGTTTTTACTTTATCCGTTTTATAATCTATTAAAACAATTCTTCCATTTTCATCTTCAAAATATAAATCTATAATTCCTTGTATTAATGTTTTTTCTGGTGTATTCTCATTAGTATTTAAATTAATATAAAAAGGTTGTTCTTTAAATATTTTTCTAGATTTTTGAATTCTTTTATATAGCTCAGATTCTGTAAAATTATATATTTTATTAATTGGTATTACTTCACTTTCCCTTTGTGTAATTATTTTATTTTTTACGCAATTATTAATTAATTCTTGTAACATTTCTATTGTATAGTTTTTAGTAAAATCTAATTTTTGAAGCATTAAATGCACTAATGTACCTATTTTATTAGATTCTATTTTTTCACTTTCTTCTAAAAATTTTGGAAGTGGTATTTCATTTTCAACTTTTTTTCCTATATATTCTGTAACAGACATTTTTGTAGGTAATTTTGTTTCTATTTCATATGGATATTTCCACATTAATAAATCATTTATATTTTTAATTTTTTCCATATCCAACTTAATATTAGTAAGTTCTTCTATGTTTTTATTTGCCTTTGTTTCTTCTTTTTTCTCACTTGCAAGGTTTTTAATATTATGTTCTTTTACAGTTATTACTTCTTTTGCTTGTGTTTTATATAACTCACAAACTAATTGTATCCAATCCAAATAAGATTTAGCTTTTCTAAGTAAAAATACTGGTAACTTTTCTAAAGAATCTAATTGCTCTAGTTCAAGTCTATTATCTACAACTATATCCTTTTTAGAAATTCCTGTTATAATCAATTGTTCTCTTGCACGTGTTAAAGCAACATACAATACTCTCATTTCTTCAGACACAGACTCTTTTTTTATTAATTCCTTTAACGTTTCTTTTGCTAATGTACTGTATTGAATTTTCAAATTACTATCTATAAATTCCGGTCCAAAACCAAATTCCTGATGTAATAAAATATTCTGAGTTGTGTCTTGCATATTAAATTGTTTTCCTGTTCCAGAAAGAATTACTACAGGGAATTCTAATCCCTTACTCTTATGAATACTCATAATTCTAACAACATTTTCATTTTCTCCAATTATTTTAGCTGAACTAAAATCACCATTTTTGTCCTTTAGTTTATCTATGTAATTTATAAAATTAAATAATCCTTTAAAGCTAGCACTTTCATATGCTTTAGCTCTTTCGAATAGCATTCTTAAATTAGCACTTCTTATTTCTCCATTATTCATAAGGCTTACATAGTTATAATATCCACTCTCATCATAAATTTTCCATATTAACTCGTCTAATGGTAAATATTCTTGAGCATTTTGCCATATATTTAATTTTTCTAAAAATATATTTATCTTTTCTTTTAAATTTTTATCTGTATCTGCAATATCATTATATATAAGCAAAGCTTCATAAAAGCTACACTTTTTATTCTTTACTCGTATA
This sequence comes from uncultured Lachnospiraceae bacterium, assembly GCA_964613425.1. GTDB lineage: Bacteria > Bacillota > Clostridia > TANB77 > CAG-508 > CAZTHC01. The sequence goes on along the minus strand of CAZTHC010000004.1, from coordinate 26,187 downwards.
GATATTAAATCATTATCCGTAAAATTTCCTATGCTAGATCTTAATACACATACTAAAGGTATATCATCTTTAGGGTTGTCTATTACCTTCAATAAATTCATTATTGTTTGAACTTCAATTGTTTCTAAGTATTCGGTTGATATGTCTGAAAATACAGGTATCCCTGCATTTGTTAATTCTTTTTCAAATATAGGAGCTAGTATAGAAGTTGCTCTTAATAAAATTACAATATCTTTGTATTTTATTTGTCTGTAACCAAGTTTTTTATCAAATACAAAATATTTGCCTTGTATTAGTTCATTAATTTTATTTGTTACAAATTTTGCTTCTAAAACAGAATTTTCTATTGGTTCATCATTAGATTCTTCATCTTCTTCTGTTTGTTCTACGTCTGTTTTTAAAATATTTAGTTCTGATTTTTCCAAAAATTTTATATTCTCTTTTTCTTCGTAATTTGCACCTAAATACAAAAATTCTTCTTCGTTATAATCTATGTCTCCTAAATTTTGGCTCATTATTCCCATAAATATTAAATTTGTTACATCTAATATATTTTTTCTACTTCTAAAATTTTTAAAAAGTTGAATCTTTAAGTTATCTTCTGCTTGTTTCTTATCTTTTAATTTATATTCTTTATATTTACTTAAAAATAGTTCTGGCATTGCTTGTCTAAATTTATATATACTTTGTTTATCATCTCCAACCATAAACATATTGTTTCCATTTGAAACTGTAGATAATATGTATTCTTGAACTAAATTGCTATCTTGGTATTCATCTATTGCAGTTTCAGTAAATTTTTCTTTGTACATTTCTGCCACTTTTGTTGGTAAATATTCATTGTTTTCGTTTTTATTTACTAATATTTTTAGTGCATAATGTTCAATATCATTAAAGTCTATAACATTCTTTTCCTTCTTCTTTTCTTTATATTTACATGAAAACTTAATTATAAGCTCTTCTAATTGTTTTAAAGTTTTATACATTTTAGAAACATCTTCATTAGCCTGTTCTGAAGAACAAGTTAATACTTTTTCTCTAATAGAATTATATATTTTCTTTGCTTTTTCCCTTAACTCTTTTGCGTTATCTTTATCTTCACACACATTTTTCTTATCTATTGGCCATGTTTTAAATTTAATTTCATTTATATAATAATACATATCATTCCATGTAATATTATCTCTTTCAAAAAATCTTAAAACTTCTATATCATCATTTATAACTGCAGAAAATTTTTCTAATTCAAAATTTCTATCCAATTTTTTCTTAGCACTTTGTAATAAACTAATAGCTTCTTTTATGTTGTTTTTAATTAACTCTATTAAGAATTTTCCCCATTTTGTTTTAGCAAAATCTATAGATAAATTCTCTAAATTAAACATTTCTGTTTTTTCGTTTAGCCATTCTTCTGGGAATGGACAACTTTGAATATATTTATATATTCTCAATATTATTTCTTTTAACGGCTCATCACCTTTATATGTTGTATATACATCTAATAAATTTAAAAAATTTGTATCACTGTTTTCATATAGTTCTTCAAATAATTCTTCTAAGGCATCTTGTTTTAGAAGTTCAATTTCTGCTGAATCTCCAATTCTAAAATTTGGAGAAATGTCTGCTTCATAAAAATTATTTTTAATTACCTCTAAACAGAAAGAATGTATTGTTGAAATATTTGCTTTGTTTAGCAATAGTATTTGCTTTTTTAAATGATAATCATTTGGTGTTTCTTCCAGTTTTTTATATATTGCTTCTAAAACTCTTTCTCTCATTTCAGAAGCGGCAGCATTAGTAAAAGTAACAACAAGAATTTTATCTATATCAATTTTTTCAGTTAATATTTTTTGAATAATACGTTCTACTAAAACAGCTGTCTTACCACTTCCGTGCGGCAGCTGCTACCAATATATTTGAATTTTTTTCTGTTATTGCTTGTAGTTGTTCAGTTGTCCATTTTACATTTGCCATAATGTCACTTCCTCTATTTTAAATACTTTTTAATTCCATTTGCTGCTATTTTTCCAGATGCAATTGCTTTGCAAACTGTAGACTTACTATTAATTAAATCTCCACCTGCAAAAATCCCTTCTACATTTGTCATTCCATCTTCATTTGTTACAACTAGTCCATTTGATGTTTCTAATCCTATTTTTTCAATTAATTGCATTTCTGGAAATAGTCCTATTGCAAAAATTAAAGAATTAGCATTTGTTTTAAAGTTACTATTTTCTATATCTACTGCTTTACCATCTACAACATTTGTTTTTAAACATTCTAAAGAAATTAATTTTTCATTTTCTCCAAATGCTTTAATTACTTTAGTTAAAGTATCTATTTCTACACCATCTTCTAATGCTTCTTTAATTTCTATATCTCTAGCTGGCATATTCTCTCTTGCTCTTCTATATAAAATTCTTACACTTTTAGCACCCATTTTTATAGCAGTTCTTGCACAATCTATTGCTACATTTCCGCCACCAATTACTACTGTATCACCTAGGTTTTCTATACTATCACCTTCATAAAATCTCTTTAAAAAATCATCTGAATCATATATATTTTTCAAGTTATCTTCAGATAATTTATATGTACAAGGTGTATGTGCTCCAATTCCTAAATATATTGCTTTATATTCTTTTTTTAATTCCTCTAAAGTAATATCTTTCCCAAATTCACAATTTGTTTTAAATTCTATTCCTGTTTTTAAAATATTATTTATTGTATCATCTAAAATTTCTTTGTTTAATCTATATGAAGGAATTCCATATCTTAGAATTCCACCTAAATCCTTCTCTTTTTCAAAAATGATTGGTAAAAAACCTTTTTTAGCTAATTCATATGCACATGAAAGAGAAGCGGGTCCAGAGCCTATTATTGCTACTTTAATATTGTTTTTAGGTTGCAATTCTGGCATATATTCATCTTTACAATTTTCATTAACATATTTCTCTAAAGTTCCTATTTTTACAGGGTTTTGCTTAAGATTTCCTATACAGTTTCCTTCACATTGTTTTTCTTGTGGACACACATAACTACAAATATTACTAAAAATATTGTTATCTAGTAAAACTTTTTTTGCTAATGAAATATTTCCATTTTTCATATGACTAATAAACGTTGGTATATCTGTGTGAACTGGACAACCATTACTACAAGGTTTATTTTTACAATTTAAACATTTATTTATTTCTTCTTCTATTTTTTCCATTTTAACCTCTTTATATTATATTAGGCGAACAAAAATAGTTCGCCTAATAACTTTCATTATTGTTTTTTAATCTATATACACATCTGCATATGCTCCACTACTGTCTTTTAATATATATCCAGATTTTGTTACTTCTTCAAATAACCCTCCATCTGTTTTTTCTGTATATTTTAATTTTACTATTATGATATCATTAAAATATCTAGCTTCAATTATTCCATTAACATCTTTAAGAATCTTTTCTTCTGGATATTTTTTTTCAAAATATGCTTTCACAACATTGTATGTGTATTCACCAACTTCTATAAATGTTAATGTATCTGTAAGCTTTAATGTGTTCTTTACTTTCCATTCTTTTATTACATATTTATCTTCTTCTTTTTTTGCATATCCTTCAATAACACATTCGTTAATTTGTTTTTTGTCTTTGATTCCGTACAAGTTCGCCTATTACATCGCTATACACCTTATATTTTATTGAATAATTTGCTGTAAATACTAAATAATCTCCTTCTAAAATATCATCTTCATTCAATTTTCCAACTATATTTTCTACTTTTATGTCACTTACTGTAATTTCTTGAATATTTTCATCATTACTATACTTTTCTTCAATTAAATTTATTATTGCAGTTAAATCTCTAGAATCATATACCTTAATACTTTCAATATCACTTACTTTTGCAAAAATTACATCATAGTTTAAAATTGTCATATCCTCTTTTACTGATGTATCAGATTTTGCAACAAAACTTTGAATTTCTTTATCTTCTATTTTAGTAAGTTCTTGTATAACAACTGGATATTTAGCTAATGTGTTTTTTCCTATTAAATCAACTAAATAATATGTTTTATCATCACATTTTGCAACTGCTCTTGCTTCATATGAAATATCATTATTAAATTTGTCTAATACAAATATTTTTACTATTTTTTTATCTTTTATCTCTATTGTTCTAGTTTGAACAACATTTTCTAAGATTATTTTTCTTTTTAAAGCTTCTATTTTTTCTTCTTCATTTTCGGCTGTTAAACTTAATTCGTCTTCCCAAATTTTAATATCTGAATTCACCTTAACACTCGCTGTACCATCATTATTTAACCATACTTTATATTTATCTCCTAAAATAACATCTTCTGCGGTATTTCCTGGTTGAACAGTATTTTCTGCTATTTCATTTTTTACAATATTTTCAGTAATATTATTATATTCAGCATTAGGTATGTCTTTTTTCGTAGTTTTTAAAAACCATATTACTAAACCTACAATGGTTGCAAGAACAAGTAAAACTGATACTAAAATAGCTATAAATTTAATTTTTGCTTTTTGTCTTTCATCCATAAAAAACCTCCGAAAATCTATATGTTTTATTTTAACAATATATATTTTTAATGTCAACAATTTGTTTTATATTATTTACGGGCGTATGCAATACGCCCCTACAATATTTTGTAAATTCATTTAAAAATTAAATAAACTTAATTGGTTGCTTTGTGTCATGCCTTCTAAACAACCAAACTTTTTTAACAATTCTGTTACAGATTTTCCTATTTTTGCTTTTATTTGTAAATCATCTATACACATAAATTTCCCTGCTTGTTTTGCGCAGTCTATGCTTTGTGCTGCAACGCTTCCAAGTCCTGGTATGCTGTTTAATGGTGGTCGTATTCCATCTTCCTCCATTATAAACTTTGTTGCATGTGATTTATATAAATCTATTGGTAAGAAATTTATTCCTCTTTCATACATTTCTAAAACAATTTCTAAAATTGCATATACGTTTTTGTCTTTTGTTGAAATTGCATTTCCTTGCATCTCTAGTTCTCTCATTTTATTCTTTACTTTTTCTTTTCCATATATCATAAATTCACTATCAAAATCATCTGCTCTTATTGAATAATATGCTGTGTAATATGCTTTTGGAATATGCACCTTAAACCATGCAATTCTAAATGCCATTGTTACATATGCTGCAGCATGTGCTTTAGGGAACATATATTTAATCTTTTTACATGAATCTATATACCAATCTGGTACATCATTTTCTCTCATTAGTGCTTCTTGCTCTTCTGTTAATCCTTTACCTTTACGAACAGATTCCATTATTTTAAATGATGGTTTTGGTGGCAATCCTTTTTTTATTAGATAAATCATAATATCATCTCTAGTACAAATTGCATCCTCCAATTTTATTGTTCCATTTTCTATTAATGTTTGTGCATTGTTTAACCACACATCTGTACCATGTGATAATCCAGAAATTCTTAGTAATTCTTCAAATGTAGTTGGCTTAGTATCTACAAGCATTCCTCTTACAAACTTTGTACCAAATTCTGGTACACCAAAAGAACCAACTTCTGAATTTATTTGTTCAGGTGTTACTCCTAATGCTTTTGTAGAACTAAATATAGACATTGTTTCTTTATCATCTAATGGTATTTTTTGTGGATCTATTCCTGTTATATCTTGTAACATTCTTATCATAGTAGGATCATCATGACCTAGAATATCTAATTTTAATAAGTTCTGGTCTATTGAATGGTAATCAAAATGTGTTGTTATAATATCTGAATTTGGGTCATCTGCTGGATGTTGAACTGGGCAAAATTCAAAAATTTCTCTACCCTTTGGAACAACAATTATTCCACCAGGGTGTTGACCTGTAGTTCTCTTTACTCCAGTACAACCTGTAGCAATTCTAACAACTTCTGCATTATTAACTGGAATATGTCTATCTTCATAATATTTTTTCACATACCCAAAAGCAGTTTTATCTGCAATAGTTCCAATTGTTCCCGCTTTAAAAGTAGTTCCTTTTCCAAAAATAACTTCTGTATATCTATGTGCTTTTGCTTGATATTCTCCTGAAAAATTCAAGTCAATATCTGGTTCTTTATCTCCATCAAAACCTAAGAAAGTTTCAAAAGGAATATCCATTCCATCTTTATCTAATTTATGCCCGCATTTTGGACATTCTTTATCTGGTAAATCAAATCCGTTTTTTACACCATAATCTGTAAAATCTGAATACTTACAATTAGAACATCTATAATGTGGTTGTAAAGAATTTACTTCTGTTATACCTGTCATATTTGCAACAAAAGAAGAACCTACAGACCCCCTAGAACCTACTAAATATCCATCTTCATTAGATTTCCATACTAGTTTTTGTGCAATTATATACATAACAGAAAATCCATTTTTAATAATAGACTCTAATTCTTTATCTAATCTAGCTTTAACAATTTCAGGTAATGGGTCTCCATATAATTCTATTGCTTTTCCGTATGCTATGTCTTTAATTGTTTGCTCACATCCATCAATATGTGGTGGACATTTTTCTGGTGAAATAGGACTTATTTTTTCACACATATCTGAAACTTTATTTGTATTTGTTACAACTACTTCGTATGCTTTTTCTTTTCCTAAATATGCAAACTCATCTAGCATTTCCTCTGTTGTTCTAAAATATAAAGGTGCTTGATAGTCTGCATCCTCATATCCTTGTCCTGCTTGTAAAATTCTTCTGTAAATTTCATCTTGTGGGTCTATAAAGTGAACATCACATGTTGCTACAACTAGTTTTCCTAACTTTTCACCTAATTCAACAATTTTTCTGTTTATGTTTCTAACAGCCTCTTCATTTGGTAAAATACCTTCTCTTACCATATACATATTGTTTCCAATTGGTTGAATTTCTAAATAATCATAATCATTTGCAATTTGTTCAATCTCCTCTTCAGACTTACCTGCAACAATAGCTCTATACAATTCTCCAGCTTCACAGGCACTTCCTAAAATTAATCCTTCTGAATATTTCTTATATAAACTTTTTAATAAACGTGGTTTTTTATAAAAATAATCTAAATGAGAATATGAAATTAATTTATATAAATTTTTCAAACCTACATAATTCTTTGCCAATACTATTGCATGGTAAGAAGGCAAACGCTTTAATTCACCTTTATATTTTTCATTTTTTAATAGTTCTTCCGCATTTTCATCTGGCACTAAATATGCTTCAACACCATATATAACTTTAATATCTGCATTTGTTTTTTGTAAAAATTTGTGTGCATCTGGAAAACTTTGAACAACACCATGGTCTGTAATAGCAATAGATTTCATTCCCCAGCTAACAGCTCTTTTTAGTAAATCTGTTGCAGGTGTTACAGCATCCATTTGGCTCATTTGAGTATGTAAATGTAACTCTACTCTCTTTTCTGTAGAATTATCCATTCTTTTTTCTTTTTTTACTCCAGCAGTTTCAACAATAACATTGCAAATTACTCCTATTTCTTTTGCAAATGGGTCAAATTGTGCAGTTCCTGCTGCCTTTATGCCTTTAGCTTGTTTTAATCTATCTAATACAATTGCAACTTTTTCTGGCTCAACAAAAGACTTACATGTAATAGTGCTTGTACCATCATACACATTGAACATAACTAAAAATTTACCACTCTTTAATTCTCTAGAATCTATGCTTAACAATTCTCCTTCTAAAGAAATTTTTCCACTATCAATTGTAATATCTACTATTTTTACTAAACCATCTTTAATGTTTGCATTTCTACCTAATATTAAAGGCGTTTTTTCTTCCTGTTCTAATTCTTCTTGTTTTAATGCAATTTCCTCTTTTTTCTGTTTTGCTAATTCAGCCTTTTCTTGTTGAACCTCTTGTTTTAGTCTTTCCAAAGCTTCTTTTTGCAACTTTTGCAAATATACTTCTTGTTCTTTTTTTATCTCTTCGTTTACATTATCTATAAATTTAATTGCATATTTTTTTCCATATAAAGAATTAATCAAATTTGCTAAAGAAATATTAACTTTTCTTGCTTCTAAAATTTCTCTTCCCTTTACTTTTAATTCTATTTCAAATGTTGTATCTTGAATGCTTATTTTACTTTGTGAAAAAATTGCCTTAGTTATTGGGTATTTGTATGCTACATACTTAACAATTTTATCCCATTCCTCTTCTATATTCTGTTCTATTGGTTCAGAATTTTTAATATATACAATAGCTTCACCAATACTAAATCTCTTTTTTAAAAATTGCTCAAATCTAAATAATTCCTCAATTTTAATTCTTTGGTTAGAAGTAACAAACATTTCTAATCTATCACTTTTTTTAAAAATATCTGCTTTTTCTATTATACAATTTAATATATTATTTTCTTCTACAAAATCTTTAAATACTTCTTTTACTACATTTGACATTCTAATTACGCCCTCTTTAAATAAATTTTATTAAAATATTCTTAATATATCGTTATATGCAACATATATTGACAACGCTATTAATGCAAAGAAACCTACCATTTGTATTCCAATTTCTAATTCTTGTTTTAATGGTTTTCTTCTTATACCTTCTATTATTAATATAACAAGTTTACCTCCATCTAATGCTGGTATAGGTAATAAGTTTGTTACTCCTAAAGAAAGTGAAATTAGTGCCAACATATATATAAATTCTCTTATGCCATTTGTTTTAGCTACTACCTCTGAAATGCCAACAGGTCCCATAAGTTGGTTTGCCTGTACTTTACCAGAAAATATAGTTCTTAGGTTATCTATAATTGATGTTCCAAAACTTGTAGTATCCCAAAAGCCATAATATATTCTGTCTATAAACGAGTCATCTGAAGCTTTAAATACTATTCCTAAATAATATTTAGTAATTTTTTCAGGAACAAGTTTAATTTTAACTTCTTCATTATTTCTAACAACTGTAAATTCTAATTCATCAAAACTATTAATTGAATTTATAACATTAGTATAGTCATTATTTATATTAACATCATTAATTCTTGTAATTAAATCATTTTCTTGTAATCCTGCCTTTTGTGCAACACTGTCTGGAGTTATTGCTACAATCTTAGTAGGTCCTGTTGCACTTAAGTAAATTCCTGTAGTTTTTATTTCTTTTCCAAATGGAACTATATCTTTTTCTATTATACTTCCATTTCTTTGTATTTTAACCTTTATAGCTTCACCATTGCAGTTATCTAACACACTATCATAATCAGATTTAAGTCTAATTGTTTTATCATTAATTTTAATTATTTTATCATCTTTTTGTATTTGTGAACTTTGAGAATATTCATCGACAATATAATCTACATTATTAGATATATAAGTACTTCCCGTTGTAGCTAAAATAAAATAAACTACTAATCCAAAAATTATATTTACTAGTCCACCTGCAATAACTATTATTATTCTTTTCCATATAGGAGCTTCACTGAATGAGCCTTCTGTATCTGAACGTTCTTCTTCTCCTTCCATGCTTACAAAACCACCTAATGGAATTAGTCTTAATGCATATTTTGTTTGTTTTCCTTGTTTTTTCCATATAGTAGGTCCAAATCCTATTGCGAATTCATTAACTCTTACTTTACAAAGTCTTGCAAATAGAAAATGCCCGCATTCATGGATTAATATTAAAAAACCTAACAGAAATATTATTTTTAATGCACTTAATAAAAATCCTAGCAAAATAAAATCCTCCTATTTATATAATAGTTAATAAAAAGTATGCAAATGGTGCAATAAATATTATGCTATCTATTCTATCTAGCATACCTCCGGTGTCCTGGAAACAAACTGCTAAAGTCTTTAATTCCAGCATATCTTTTAATGCTAGAAGCGGCAAAATCTCCTATTTGACTTATTATACTTAGCAGAACACTAACTAAAATTATATACCAATATGGCATAGATATTACTGTATATGTATTTAATACAATAGTAAATATAGTAACTAAAATTGTAGAACCTATAATTCCACCTATACAACCTTCAATAGACTTATTTGGACTTACTTGGCTAAATTTATGTTTCCCAAAATTTTTACCTATAAAATAAGCAAATAAATCTGTTCCCCATGCTATAAATAAAATATACCATATTAAAAATTTTCCATTTTCACTTGCATTTAACAATGGCATGAATAAAATAAATCCTACTATATAGCATATTCCAAAGAAAGTTATAGCAATATCTTTAAAAGAAGTTTTCATATTTGTAATTATTACCTGTGCAAATAATATTGTAATTATTACAGGTATTGAAATTCCAATAGTTATTAATACATATTTCATAGGTATAATATGCATTATAGCAATAAATACACATGTTACATACCCCAACCAACTAACTGGTTTTGCCTTTTCTTTAAATGCATTAAAGAACTCACGAATTGCAATAAGCGCAACAATTGCAAATGCAATATCTACAATATATTTATTTCCAAATATTAAAAGTATTGCTACTAATGGAAATCCTATTACTGCTGTTAAAACTCTTTTTATATCCATATCGATTCCTTTCCTGATAAAATATTTACTTCTATTCTATTTAGTAACCTTTTCGTCTGGCCTTCCACCAAATTTTCTAGTTCTTTTTTGATATTCTCTAATTGCAAGCATCATATCTTCTTCTCCAAATTCTGGCCAATGTTTAGTTGGGAAATAGAATTCTGAATATACCAACTGCCATGGTAAAAAGTTACTTGTTCTAAGTTCTCCGCTAGTTCTAATTAATAAATCTGGGTCAGGTTGACCTGCAGTATATAAAGAATCTGAAATAAGCTGTTCTGTTATATCTTCAACGCTTATTTCATTGTTCTTAACCTTTTCAGCAATACACTTAACAGCAGTAGTTAGTTCTAATCTACCGCCATAATTAAAAGCAACATTTAGTAATAAACCTGTATTATTAATCGTTTTTTCCATAACTCTATTTATACTTTTTTGTAATCCAGAATCTAATTTTGAAATATCTCCAATAACATTTACTTTAATATTGTTATTATCAGCCTTTCTAAAAAAGCTATCTAAATATGCCTTTAATATTAACATTAATGCAGATACTTCTTCTGTACTTCTTTTCCAATTTTCTGTAGAAAAAGCATATACTGTCATATATTTTATTCCAATTTTATTGCAAAACAATGCCATTTTTTCTAAATTATCTGCTCCTGCTTTATGCCCATCTCTTGTTTGTAAACCTCTATCTTTAGCCCATCTTCTGTTACCGTCCAATATAATTGCAATATGCTTTGGTAAATTTTCTTTATCTACATCAAATTCCATTTTTAATTATTCTCCTTATACACTCATTATTTCTTTTTCTTTATTAGCTAATATTTTATCTATTTCATCTGTGTATTTATCTGTTAACTTTTGAATGTCATCTTCTGCTCTTTTTAAATCATCCTCTGTAATTAGGCTTTCTTTTTGCATTTCTTTAAATTCATCTATTCCATCTCTTCTAATAGAGCGTATTGCAACTTTAGAATCTTCTGCCATTTTCTTAATATCTTTTACTATATCTCTTCTTTTTTCTTCAGTTAAATCTGGGAAAGATAAACGAATAACCTTTCCATCATTATTTGGATTTATACCAATATCTGAAGTAAGTATTGCTTTTTCAATTTCTTTTAAAATGCTTCCATCCCATGGTTGAATAACTATTAATCTTGCTTCTGGTACAGAAATACCAGCAATTTGATTGATTGGAGTAGGAACACCATAATAATCTACTCTAATTTTATTTAATATAGCTGGGTTTGCTCTTCCAGCTCTAATTTCTGAATAATTCTCTTCTAAAACACTTATTGTTTTTAACATTTTTTCTTCAATATTATTATAATCTGACATTTAAAATCTTTCCTTTCTTATCTTACAATTGTTCCAATTTTTTCACCCTTTATAATTCTTACTATATTTTCAGGGTCATCTATTCCAAATACAATTAATGGAATATTATTATCTTTACATAATGAAGTAGCTGTAGAGTCCATAACTTTTAAATCTTTATTTAATATATCTAAATATGTAATTTCATCATATTTAATAGCTGTTTTGTCTTCTTTTGGATCTGCTGAATATACTCCATCTATTGTTTTTGCAAGAAGTATTACTTCTGAATCTGTTTCAGCTGCACGTAAAGCTGCTGCTGTATCTGTTGAAAAATATGGGCTACCAGTTCCACTTGAAAATATTACAACCCTTCCTTTTTCTAGGTGTTTAATAGCTTTTCTTTTAATATAAGGTTCTGCTATTTCTCTCATTTCAATTGCTGTTTGTAATCTTGTGTATATTTGCCTTGCCTCTAATGCATCTTGTAAAGCTAAACCATTAATAGTAGTTGCTAGCATTCCCATATAATCTGATGTTGTTCTTTCCATTTGATGTCCATATTTGCCTCTCCAGAAATTTCCGCCTCCAACAACAATGGAAACTTCAACTCCCATATCTACTATAACTTTAACTTTATCGCAAATTTTGCCTATAACATCTGCATCAATTCCTACTTTTTTGTCTCCAGCCAACGCCTCGCCACTTAATTTTAATAAGATACGTTTGTACGCTATTTTTTCCAATATTACACGCTCCTTACCATTTTATTTTATTTCACCCATTCTATCACATAAATATAATAAAAAGGAATAGTTTTTATAAAAAATATTTATTAAATAAAATTTAATATAATTAAAATAATACTGTATATTCCTATTTTTGCCAATATGTTGCATATCAAAACATATAACACCATTGGTATTCCTATTTTGTTTATTTTCTCATATTGATTTACCAATTTATTTATTTCTTCTTTTGAACACTTCTGTTCTTGTTCCATATATTCTTTTGCTACATATTTTGCCTTTGTCATTGCATCTGTTTCTAAATATCCTCTTATTATGAATTGAATAAAACCAATTAATAATAAAATAAATAATTGTAACATTCCATTATTTATTACTTTAAATATTGTTAGAATTGATATTATTGTAAAATACAATAAGAAAAAATTTGAATAAAAGAAATTAAATAATAATAATCTTCTATCTTGTATTGAATGTACACACTCATGTGCAATTGTTTGAATTCTTCCATAATGTGATTTCATATCTGCTATTGTTATTTTATTTGTTAATGCTATGTATAAACTAGTCTTCGTATCTTTTTGTTGTTCTATCTCTACATTTTCGTTATTTAATTGTTTTAATATTGTTTTTGCAACATCAATATTCTCTGGAAATTTATTAGATATTTCCGCAAACTCATTACTGTTTTCTTCAAATTTTTTTGCCTCTTTAAAATTGATATTAAAAACTATCTTTAGTAAAACAATTGCTGTAAATATTGTAATTAAACATATACAATACTCCACAAAATCAACTCCTTATTTCTTTTTTACATTTTATATTTTAATTAGTATAAATGCAAGAAATTCTTTACAAAAATTTTGTCTTCATATATAATGTTTTAAATTGAAATAAGGAGAAAAATATGGAAATTGAAGAAAAACGCGCTAAAAATGTAAAATTATATCCTATATATAAAATGTTTTCATGGGACTTGCTTTTTTACTATGCAATTAGCTTTTTATTTTACACACAAGTAAAAGGTTTTTCTGCTTCTGTAGTATTACTTGCAGATGGTTTTTATCCACTTTTTAAACTTATATTTCAAATACCTTGTGTTAGTTTTGTAGATTCATATGGAAAAAGGAAAGCAATCATTTTAGGAAATATGTTTGTTACCTCTGGAATTTTAACTGTTCTTTTATGCAACAGCGTTCCTCTTCTAATTTTAGCCAATTTATTCTTTGCAATTGGATATAACTTTAAAGGTTTATGTGAATCTAGTGTTTTATACGATTCATTAGAAGGTGTTGAAAAAAGAAGAGATGTATTTTCAAAATTAGATGGGAGAGGTTCTTCTTTTTATTATTACATAGATGCAATTTCTGCTGCTTCTACAGGATTTCTCTTCATTATAAATGGATATTTACCTATGATACTTTGCTTTGTATTTTGTTGTATTTCAATATTTATTTCATTTAATTTTCATGAAACCCATGAAGAAAATTTCGCAGCGAAACGAAAAATTTCAGAATTAAAAGTATTTTTAAAGGATTTTAGATACATTCAAAAAAATATTTTTAAATCTAACAGATTAAAATGTTTATTATTATTTTCTGGATTATTTCATGCTCTTATTTCTGTATTAGTAACTCTTAGAAGTAGCTTATTAACAGACTTGCATGTTCCAGAGGAATACTTTGGAATTATAGCTGCTGTTATGGGAATACTCTCTGGAATTGCATCAAAGAAGCAAAACTGGTTTCATAAAAAATATAAAAATAAAGTGCTAACATATTTTTCTTTACCACTTTCTATGTTTTTAATTGTTTTAGGATTATTAATGATTGCTAAATTGAATATATATATAACACTAGTATTTATTGGATTATATTTTACATTATATTCACTAATTAAAGGCCCATATTATACTTTAATTAAAAGATACTTAAATAGTTTTACAACACCAACGGTTAACACAAAAGTATATTCTGCAAATACAGTTGTTGAAAGTATTTTTAAAACAATAACTTGTTTCTTCTCTTCATACTTATTAAGTATAACAACAACCTCATATACATTAATTATTTTAGGTTGTATTTTTACAATTGTATTTATTATATTATTAGATTATATGAGATTACGTGTTCGGATTAAAACCAGAAGAATATAAAAAATCAGATATCGATTTATTAGAAGTAAAATAAAATTATATATAGTAAAAAGACCCCCTCTCGAATTACAAGAGGGGGTTTGGTTTAGCAGTCCCTGTAATAGGGAATTATATAAAGAATTTTTCAAATTCTTTTGCTGAAATTATTTCTTTTTCTAATAATCTTTCTGAAACTGCATGTAGTTTATCCATATTTGCTAATAAAATTTGTTGTGCTTTTACATATGCATTATCTATTAAGTTTTTAACTTCTGCACCTATTGCATCTTCTATTTTTTCTCCGTATACTTGCATTTCATATGGGTCCTCTTTCTTAAGTGAAATTGGTCCTATTACATCACTCATTCCATATATTGTTACCATATCTCTTGCTATTTTTGTTGCAACTTCTATATCATTACTTGCTCCTGTAGATATGTCGTTTAATGCTATTTTTTCAGCTGCTCTACCACCAAGTAATGCTATTAATTTTTCTTCCATTTCTGTTTTAGATATATAGTATTTATCTTCATTTGTTTTATACATTGTATATCCACCAGCTAATCCTCTTGGTATTATAGAAACCTCTTTAACATCTAATTGTGTTTCTAAGAATTTACTAACTATTGCATGACCTGCTTCATGGTATGCTGTTAGTTTTTTATCTTTTTCTGAAATTACTCTACTATGTTTTTCTAGACCTACAGTAACCTTTTTAACTGCATCTTCTATATCAGAATTTTGTATTTGTTCATGTCTTTTAATAGTTGCTATTATTGCTGATTCGTTTAATACATTTGCAAGTTCTGCTCCTGTAAAGCCAGCTGTATCTTCTGCAATGCTTCTTAAATCTACATCTTCTGCAAAGTTCTTACCTTTTGCATGAATTTTCAATATTTCTTCTCTTCCCTTAACATCTGGACTAGCAACTGTTATTTGTCTGTCAAATCTTCCTGGTCTTAATAAAGCTTTATCTAACATTTCTGGTCTATTTGTTGCAGCTAAAACTATTACTGTTTCGTTTGTTTCAAATCCATCCATTTCAACCAATAATTGATTCAAAGTTTGGTTATTTTCTGTTTCTGCACCACTTCCACTAGACCTTCTTGCGCCTATTGCATCTATTTCATCTATAAATACAATACATGGTGCAATTTTCTTTGCTTTTTCAAATAACTTTCTTACACGAGATGCTCCTAAACCAGCAAACATTTCTATAAATTCTGAACCACTCATCGTTATAAATGGTACTCCAGCTTCTCCCGCAATAGCTTTTGCTATTAAAGTTTTACCAGTACCAGGTTTTCCACATAAAAGAATTCCTTTTGGTATTTTAGCACCCATATTTTGAAATTTTTTAGGTTCTTTTAAGAAATCTACAATTTCTATTAATTCATTTTTCTCTTCATCTAAGCCAGCAACATCATCAAAAGTTATTCCTGTATCGTTCTTTTCTTCTCCCCCATATATTTTGCCTTTATCACCTAATCCTTGCATTTTTATTATAACAATAAACAATGCAACTATCATAATTGTTGGTAATAGAGAAACAAACACATCTAAAATTGTTAAAAATACATTTGGTTTATTTTGAATAAGTTCAATTTCATTTCCATTTTTAACTTCTTCTTGAACCAATTCTATAAACGCTTGTGTACTTGGAACAATAGAATTTTTTTCTTTTTCTTCCTCTTTTAGTTTAACTTTCAAAGAAGTTGAACCAACTGTCATTTCTATTTTTTCAATTTTCTTTTCACTTATTAATTTAATTAATTCTGTATATGCTAATTGTGTTTCGTCCTTTTTATCTCCCTTTGGTATTAATAAAAATACAGCACATACTACAATCGCTATAGCCATTATAGCTGTAATAAAAATATAAATTTTGTTGTTGTTCTTTGGTTTATCTTGCATCTTTCTTCAATTCCTTTCTTTTATGCTTTTGAACCTTCTGGTTCTGGTTCATCTGTTGGTTTGTCTTTTCCTTCATCTTTTTCCTTTTTTTCTTTTTCTTTTGGTTCTGTTTCTATTTCAGGTTCCTCTGTTTCTTGTTTCTTTTGCTCTTCTACAATTCTAGAAAGTATAATTTGCTGTTTAATTAAATCTGTTTTTATCATTAAAATTGCAGCTGCTATATAAATATATGAAATTACATTATACATTGTTTGGAAATACTTAATTTCAAAACCTGTTGTAATATTTATAATAATGTATAAACAATTTAAAACAATTGGCAATGTTAATGCACACACGGATAGATTAAACATAGCTGAAAAATTCAACTTAATTCTAGATATTCTTGATAGAATGAAGGTCAATAATACTAACATTAATATATCTAATATTATTAAAACTCCATATACCATAAATAAATACGCTACTGTTAATAAATAGAAATTAACATTAATTATTATGTTGTTTTTTTCAATATAATCTACTATTTGTTGTTTGCTTAGGCTTGAAGTATTAAGCTGATTTAGAATGCTTTCATATGAATATTCTTGCTGTTCTAAATTCAAATTTGGTATTTTAATAATAAGTTTATCCTTTAAAAAGATTATTCCATTTCCAGTCTTTAAAGTATTCTCATCATTGTTAATATTGTTTATAATTACAGAATACACTCCATTTTTATCTTCAATATTAATTATCTCTGTTGTATTCATTTGCAATATATTATCTTTAATTTCAAAATCTGGCAAATCATTTTTAATATAATTCGTAACATCATTTTTTATATTGTAAAATCTGTATGCAAATGCTATCGAAATAATTATTGAAAAGAATAACAATAATGTGAAAAAGTATTTAAGTCCAACAGAAAATTTTTCTGTTGCAAAAAGTATATATTCTTCCAAATTGCAAATTGATTTTTTTACCCTTTTAAAGAAATTCATTTTTCTTTTTCCATCCATTAAATATATTCCCTCCTAATTTTGCTATCTACATACATTGGACTTACATTTAAATATACTGCATCTCCAACTTTAATATCTGAATTTGTTATATTTATGTCTATATGATACATTCCAATTTTGCCAACTATTGGATAATACTTATCATTTATTTTAACTGTGTTTTCACGTTTTCTAAATAAATTCTTTACATTACCCCACATATCCCTAATAGTATCTATTTTTCTAAACATATCATTTCTATTTATTATATTAAAACCATCTTTATATCCAATTGGTGCAATTGCAATTTTTGTTTCTTGCTTTGTTTTATATAAATTCAAATAACCAATATTAAAATCTTTTGGTAATACTTTTAGTTCTGTAATTGTTGTTTTTAAAAATCCTATTTTCTTTAACCCTGTGTTTTCTTCTGTAGCAACTCTTCCAAGGAAAGCAGAACCAATTCTTACTGCATCTAAATGCATGTTTTCAAAATTGAAAAATGCTGGTGAATTGCAAATGTGCAACATCCCGGTATTTATACCATTTTTCTTTAATTCGCTAACTACATTATTAAATCTTTCAAATTGTGTAATTGTCCATTTATCTTTTTTATAGTATGCTCTAGAAAAATGAGAATATGTTCCTGTTATATTAATATTTTCTAATAAATTAAATGTATTAATAATTAATTCTGGATTAGAATATACAAATCCGTATCTTCCAAAACCTGTATCTATTTTTAAATGTGCATTTACTACCATTTCTTTTTCTAATGCTATTTTATTTGCTAATTTTGCGGCTTCTTCAGAGCCAATTGTTAATATTGCATTGTTTTCTATTAAAGTGCTAACATCTTCTGGAATACATGTAGAAGATAACATTAAAAGGTCACCTGTATATCCGTTTTCTCTAATTTGTACAATTTCTTCAACAGTTGCAACTGCAAAGAAATCTATACCGTTTTCAATTAGAAAATTCATATATTCTGATAAGCCTAATCCATAACCGTTGCCTTTTACAATTGCTATTATTTTGCAATTTTTTGAATATTGTTTTATTAAATTAATGTTATGTTTTAAATCTTCTTTATTAACAATTAATGAATTCATATTTTATTCCTTTTTTATTTTAATTTTGTGATTTGTATTGCGGGCGTATACAATACGCCCCTACAGATTATAATAATAATTCTAATTTATATTTGCGGGTCGTCGAGGACGCCGACCCCTACAGATTGTAATATGTTTTGTTTAAATTTCGCCTTTTATTGCTCTTTTTAATCCACGCAATTTTTTAAATATTTTCTCAGTTATTTTATATAATCTAAATCTTATTGGACTAAATCTTATATAAATTTCTCCTAAGAATTCTGTAAATTCTGCGCCAAATCCTTTTTTGAATCTGTAAAGTCCATATTGTGGATGAGATTCATCTATTATACCACAAACTCCTCTAAAGTCATATATATCTGATCCGTTTGCTATTGCTTGTTTAATCATTTCCCATTGTAATAAATAGTTTGGCATTAAATTTCTATATTCATTACTACTTGCCCCATATAAATACCATGTTTTATTACCATACATAATTGGAATAATTCCAGAAATAGGCTTGTCCTCATAGTATGCCATAAGTACCTTCATATGTTCTGGTGCAAGCTCATCATACATTTTTTCAAAGTATTGTAATGGTCTAATTATAAAGCTATCTCTCTTTCCTGTTGTTATCATTATTTTATGAAAATCTTTTAAATCTTCTCTTGTTCCTTCTTTTATAACAACACCCTTTTTAACTGCTAAACGAATATTATATCTTGTTTTAGAATGAAATGTTTCAAAAACTTCGTCCTCTGTTTTGCCCTTTATATCTAGTCTAAATACATATCTTGGTTGTATTTCTTGGCTAAAGTTTTTTGCATCATCTTTTATTCCAAAACCTAGTTTAGAAACAATTTCTCTAAATTCGGTATCATCACTTTTAATATCTGGCTCTATTTGAATAACAAAAGCATTATATTTTTTTGCAAGTTCTTTAATTCCGTCTGTTAATTGCTTTAATACTGCTTCATCATGAATATCGCACACAGGACCTCTTGGAGAATACATTAAATTTCCATAAATGGGTATTTTTCTTATTAATATACTTATAGAACCTATAATTTCTCCTGCGTCATTTTTAGCTAGTACTACTTCATTTTTCCAGCTTTCTTTTACACGCCCCCACTCTAAAGACTGTTGAAAATTACATCTTTCGTGGTTTTTCAAAAACTTTGTATATTCTTCTTTATTGCTCTCGTCTACTAAATTCATTATTTCCTCCAAGTATTTTAAATTTTTTCTACTGTCATTCCATCTTTTGAATCTTTTACAGTATATCCTTTTTCTATAAGCAAGTCACGTAGTTCATCAGATTTTGCCCAATCTTTATTTTGTCTTGCCAATGTTCTTTCATTTACTATTTCTTTAATTTTTTCTGGCAATTCTTCTTTTTCTTCTTCTTTATTAATATCTAATCCAAGCACTTTATCAAAATCTAATAAAAGTTCTGCAAATTGCTTAGATTTAGTATCGTTTTTAATAATTTCCCATACTATACTCATTGCTATTGGCATATTTAAGTCATCATTGATTGCTGTTAAAAACTTATTTTTGTATTCTTCAATTACATCATTAGAAACAGCTTCAGTTCCTTCAAAATGTTTCTTATAGCCTTCTTTTAACCTTGTTAAAGCTACTTTTGCTGCCTCCATAGTTTCCCATGTAAAATTAATTTTATTTCTATAATGTGAAGAAAAGTTAAACATTCTATATACTAATGGTGAATATCCTTTTTCTTTTAAATCTTTTAATGTATATAAATTGTTCAAGCTTTTAGACATCTTTCCACCATTCACTTGTAAAAACTCACAATGCATCCAAAAAGCTGCTGGTATTTTTCCTGTACAACCTTTGCTTTGTGCTATTTCATTTTCATGGTGAATTGGAATATGGTCTATTCCACCAGTATGAATATCAAATCTTTCTCCTAAATACTTTCTTCCCATTGCAGAACACTCTAAATGCCAACCTGGGTAACATTTACCCCAAAAAGTATCCCATTTCATTAAATGATTTTCTGGTGCTTTTATCCAAAGAGCAAAGTCTGTTGGATTTTTCTTATTTTGGTCAAATTCAACCCTTGCACCAGCTTTTTGTTCATCTACTTTAATATTTGAAAGCACTCCATATTTATCTAACTTAGATGTGTCAAAATAAATAGTATCTTCTGTTTCGTATGTATATCCATTTGCAATAATTTCTTGAACATATTCTTCCATTTCTTTTATGTGTTCTGTAGCTCTACAAATTATTTCAGGTCTATCTATGTTTAATAAATCTATATCGTTTAAAAAGCAATTCATATAAAATTCTGCAATTTCAAAAGGATTTTTATTTTCTCTTTTTGCGGCCTTCATCATTTTGTCTTCGCCTTCGTCTGCATCTGAAACTAAATGTCCAACATCTGTAATATTCATAGCATGTTTTAAATTATATCCATTATACTTTAAAACTCTACGCAAATTATCCATAAACAAATATGCTCTTAAGTTTCCAATATGTGCATAATAGTAAACTGTTGGACCACATGAATATAATCTTACAGTGTTTCCTTCTAGTGGCTTAAATTCTTCTTTTTTTCTTGTTAATGTATTAAAAAACTTTATATCCATAAATCTCCTTTTTCTTTAATAAGGCAGATATAATCTGCCTTATTAATTTAAACTACATTATTTGTAGGTTTTGATGTGTTTGTTGAATTAGTTGGTTTTGCTGTATTAGTAGTATTTGTATTTCCTGTATTTCCTCCAACTGTATTTGTTACAGTGTTTGTTACTACATTTCCTCCTGAAACCGTATTTGTAGGTGGAACTGTATTTGAAACAGTGTTTGTATTTCCACCTTCTGCCACTATCTTAACTGTTCTCTTAACACTAGCTTCATTTCCAGATTTATCTTTTACTGTATATGTTAATTCATAAGTTCCTATTTTTGTTATATCTACTTTTCCAACTAATTGTATTTTATCTGTTAACTCTCCATCTATATCATCTGTTGCAACTGCACCAAGTTCTACATATTTATTATTTTGTGTAACTGTAATTATTGCTGCTCCATTTAATTTAATTGTTGGTTTTGTTTTATCTTCTATCTTTTTGTGAATAGTACATGTTTCTAATGGTAGCATAAATTCAGCATCTTTTGCTTTTTTCCATGCTTCACTAGTTGTAGCATCTTTTCTTGTAATATATATTTGTTCTTTTACATTTGTTGTACAGAATTCATTTGCTACTCTTACAACTCCACCTTCTTCACAAACTCTTACTTTAACATGGCAATCACACACTTTAGAAGGTGCGGTACCTTTTACAAAAGCTTCTGAATATGTTCTATTACCTCTTGGATCTGCCTTACAATATTCTCCTGCTAGCATTCCAGAATCTTTACATATTGTTGCATATACTACATTTGCTGGCCTAGAAAATCTTTTAGATGCTAAACCACTATGTGCTTCTGTCATAACAGCATCCCATATTTTTCCGGCTGGGTTTGATCCTCCGTAATATACAACTGCATTTTGTTCATAACCGAACCAACATGCTGCTGAATAATATGGTGTAAATCCACAAAGCCATCTATCGTAATCTTTATTTGTTGTACCAGTTTTTGCACATACATCAATTCCAGAAATTGAACAATAACTTGCAGTTCCTGTTGTAACTGGTTCCCTTAATACACTTTTTAATACATATGAGCTAGCTTCAGATAAAACTCTTTTACTTTCTTGTTTTGGTTGTAAAATTACATTTCCATTTTTATCTGTAACCTTTGTATATAATGTTGGAGTTATATAAACTCCGTCATTTGCAATTGCTCCATATGCTGCAGCCATTTGTAATGGGCTAACACCATTTGTTAATCCACCTAAAGCTAGTGAAGCTAAACCTTTATCTGCCTCTGGCAAATCTAATCCAACTGAATTTAAGAAATTCCAAGAATTTTCTATTCCTACATCTTGTAAGCCTTTTACAAATGGAATATTTTCTGAAACTCCTACAGCAGCTCTTACTGTCATTAATCCAGTATATCCATAACTATAATTCTTTGGTGCAAAACCTCCTGGGAAAACAGTAGGAACATCATCATAAACAGTTCCTATTGTTAAAGAACCATTCTCTACACCAGGTGCAACTACAGATAATGGTTTAATAGAAGAACCTGTTTGCTTTCTACCTTGTGTTGCCCAGTTAAATCCTCTTTCTTTCTTTTCACCTAAGCCACCTAGAACTGCTACAACATTTCCTGTTTTATAATCTATTATTGCCATTCCTGCTTGAGATTGTTGGTTTTTACCATCTTTAGAAGTTAATATATATTTATCTTTCTTTCCTTCTTCTTCCATATAATTTTGTATACTTGTTTTTTGTGTAGTATAAATACTATATTCTCCACTAAACAACTCTAACTCTGCCAATTTAGTAGAAGACCATCCTTTTTCTTCTTTTAATTGAGCAATTACTTGGTTTAATGCAGCATCTGTATGGTAAGAATATTTTGCTGTTTTAATAGTTCCTTTATTAAATGGAAGACCTGCATCAACTTTTGCTATTGCTGCATTATATTCATCTTCAGACGCAATCTTTCCTAAATCATGCATTTTATTTAAAACAGTTTTTGTTCTTGCTTTAACTTCATCTTTTCTTTCTTCATTATCACTAAAAGCATTATACATATTTGGTGCATGGTTAATACCAGCTAAAAATGCACATTCTGCTAAGTCTAAATCTCTAACATCTTTATTAAAGTAGTATTTTGCAGCAACTTGCATTCCAAAAGTTTGCTCTGCTCCAGAACCACCCATATAAATTATATTTAAATAAAGTTCAAGAATTTGATTTTTAGACATAGTTTTCTCTAAGTTATATGCTCTACCCATTTCTTTAACTTTTCTTGTAACACCAGCCCATGCTGTATTATCATCTTCTTTAGTTATATTTTTAACTAATTGTTGAGTAATAGTACTACCACCAAAAGAAGATTCACCTTTATGCGTTACGAATGTAACAACTGCTGCTAAAGTTCTTTTAATATCAACACCTTGGTGTTCATAATATCTCTCATCTTCAATAGAAACGAAAGCAACTGGTAAGTAACTTGGCATTTCGTCTAATCTAACAACTTCTCTAACTTCGTCTCCAGACAAAGTTTGAATTAAATTTCCATCTATATCATATACATATGAATTTGCACTCTTTATTAACAAATCTTCCTCTGGAATAATGAAATCATCTCCAAAAGCTCCCATAAAGAAGGCTGCTAAAATACCTGCAATAACTAAGCAAAATAAAACAAACAATATAAACAATGTTATAATTATTCTCTTAATTATAGGATGTTTTTTCTTCTTAGATTTATCTTTTTTTTCTTTAATTTTCTTTTCTTTTTTTACATTATCTTTTTTCTTAAATTTTTTCATGAAATTAGCAAAACTAAAACTATTTCTTTTTACATTTTGCTTGCTTTTTTTCTTATTTTTTCCCATGATAAATCCTCCTTGGCATAAAATAACATTTATATTATATATTATTTATTCTAAAAATTAAAGGCTTTTTTATATAAATATGAATTTTTTTTAAAATAGTATAAAAATTCAAAAACTGCATAAAATAACACCAAAATAGGAGGTTTATAAAAATATGAAAACATTAAAAATAATTGCTCTTACTCTTGTTATAATAGGAGCTTTAAACTGGTTATTAATAGGTGCTTTTAATTTCAATTTAGTAGATACATTATTTGGTACTATGTCTGCACTTTCGAGAATAATATACATTTTAGTAGGACTTTCAGGTTTAATTTCAATATGTCTTTATAGTAAAATACATGATTAATTATAAAAGAACAAATAAGCAGATGAAAAATTCATCTGCTTATTTGCTTTATTTATACTTCAATTACTCTTCTAAAATGATCTTCGCTATATTTTTTAATATCTAAACTATTTAACATATTATATTTATCTTTAACCTTCTCAAAATATTCTTTTATATCTTTTTTATTAATAATATTACTAGAAGTTTCTGTTGGTAAAAATCCTTTTCTAGCATTTATCCATGGTGTTTCAAAATGAGACATTTTTTCCAAAGCTTTTCCATTATAATATCCAAAATATTTAATAACTATGTCTAATATCTCTTTCTCTTCATCTGGGATCATATCTTCAATATCATAATCCATATATATTGGTATATTTGCAGATTTGAACTCTTTATATTTTTCATAAATTTTTATATATACAGGTCCATGAACCCATGCTTGACAATTATCTTCAAATAAGAATTTACCAAAAAAAACTCTGTAAAATCCTTGTGCATAATATAATATTTTTTGTAAAGCTAATGGAGTTATTTCTTTTTCTGCTGTAATTATATATTGAGCAATAATTTCTATTTTCTCTTCTACTTGGTTTGTAAATTGGCTACGATTCAGTGCTTCCATTACATTTCTATATGCCTTCTCAGTAATTTCATTTTTATTTTTTTTAAGTAGCTCTCTCATATACTCTGGGTTATTTAATAATTTATATAATTGCTCTGAATATAACTTTGAAGGAACATCTCCATCTAAATATCTTATTAAAGTAACTTCTCCCCAGCCTAACAATTTCGAGAGTGGTTTTTTCCCAATTTTATATTTAGTTAATATTTTAATAATTTCTTCTGTTTTAATAATATTTTCTTGTTCTCTAAACACAGTATCTATTCTATGTAAATTTTCATCAATAATTTCATTTGGAAACAACTCTTTCTCACACTTTTTACAATATGCAATTATTCTCTTATACTCATACTTCTTATTTTTTATTTCTGCAATACAATTCAATTCCTCTTTTTTATACTCTACTAACTTATTACAATTTTCACAAAATGTATTCATGCTATATTCACCACCTTTAATAAAATAATTTTTTAATATTTTTTTCTAATTCATGAAAAGAAATTATAACTATAAATTCATTATCCTTTATAACTGTTTTTATATATATATTTATTTTTTCTATTGTTCCCCAATTATTTAATTCATACTCTTTAGAAAAAACATATAATCTTTCTTTAGGATTATTATAATTGTCTACTGAATAACAAAAATCTTCTATCTCTAACGAAATTATCATTTTCTTTTGTTTATTAATAGTTATTTTATATTTTTCTATAAAATTCATATTTGCTAGTCTATTATTTGAACTTGAAACTATAAAATTTCCAGCATTAACACTCTTTTTGACTATTTTTAAATATTCTGCTATTTCATTTCTAGTGTGATCTATGTGTTTATATGTTTTTAATTCCATTATTTATTTCCTTTCTCTTATCCCCCCTTTTTTGATACAATAGTATCAATTGGTGCTATTGTATCATGTGTATTTTTTATTGTCAACAATCGAGTAGAGGATAATTTTTAATGAATTTCTCCCCTCTCACACCACCGTACGTGCCGTTCGGCATACGGCGGT
>CAZTHC010000003.1:0-40518 GCA_964613425.1 uncultured Lachnospiraceae bacterium | reverse complement strand
TATGACTTGAAAAAGTAATATAAAAATGGTATAATGCGCGAAGAACAAAGAGTTCTATAAAACTTATAAATTAAAGGAGTGTTTACTAATGAAAACAAGAGTAATTGCATCTACTAAACCAGGATATGAACTACCCGTAGGTGAAGCTATTAAGTTTTCTGGATTTGAAGCAGGTATTTGTTATTTACCAGATACCATTGATACTTTAATTTCAGAAGATGAAGAAAAGACCTTGAAAAGAGCAAACGGAACAATGAAGTCTGGTCATCATAGCGTTTTTGGACATCCTTCATATAATTTAATATTGGAGGAAGTTCCAAAAATTTTAGCAGTTTTGCTTAATAACGAGAAGGATTACAATACTTCTGAAAAATCTGCGAGATACACTAAAATGAAACCCTCAAAGGTAGAAGAAGAATTGTACGAAAAGTGGTTAAATGTATACAATGAAAAAATTCGTGAATTGTATCCGCAAATTGAAGAAAAACAGGCTATGAAGTTAGCACAGGAAAATGCAAGATACTTAATAAGTGTATTTACTCCTGCAACAACAATGGGATATACAGTTGACTTAAGACAGTTAAACTATTTATTACATTGGAGTGAATATTTTATTGCAAACGAAGCAAATACAGAGTTTAACAAATTGTTAAAACCTGTATTAAAAGATTTCGTAGAAACCTTGAAAAACTTCTATGTAGAAGAAATTAATACAAATGCTAAAGAAAGAGAATTCTCACTTTTTGCGAAAAGAGAACGCATAGAAGAGTGGGGAGAGAATTATTCTACAAATTACTATGCAACTATTGCACAGTTAGCACAAGCCCAGAGACATAGAACGTTATATTATGAGATTTCTTTACCTGAAGAGCCTATGTTCTTTGTACCATATATTATAAGGGAAACAGAGCTTGAAGAAGAATGGTTAAAAGACATATCTTCTTTAGCAAAAATGTTTCCACAGGGTATGTTGGTACATGTAAATGAAAGAGGAACAGCAGAAAAATTCATAGAGAAATGTCAGGAACGTTTATGTGGATGTGCACAATTAGAAATTGCACTTCAAACAAAAGAAACCTTGGATAAATATTTAGCAAATACTAAGGGAAAAAATGAAGCTGTATACAACTACTTAACTACTTATGCAAAAGGTGCAAGGTGTACGTTCCCTGGCTTTAAATGCGCAAAACCCTGCATTTGGGGCGCAAAAAATGCGTTAACAAGAAAAATTTAATTTATAAGCTAAAGAGACTCATAGAATATGGGTCTCTTTTATATGTTATTACAAAAAAATTATAAAGAATATTATAAGCAAGGGTGCACTGCATACTTCAAAAATAATAAAACTATAAATTTTATTGAAATGATTGACTTTTTAAGATAATTTATATATAATTTATACACAAATCAGGGGTATATAGTTGTACCCATAAAAAGGAGATATGAAAATGGAAGAAAACAAAGAAAATGTAGTTAATGCTGAGGAATTAAAAAACGAAGCAGCAAACACAGTAAATCAAGTAAAAGAAACAATGAAAAATGTAAACATTAAAGAGGAAACAAAAGTTGCAAAGAACTTTGTTGTTGAAATGTTTAGAAATCCATTAGAAAAAATTAATGAAATATCTAAAGATTCATCAAACAAAAACTTTAAAACAGCAATAGTAATAATAGCAATTTGGACAATTATAGTATTAGTAAAATCAATTTCAACATTAAGCAAGTATAGAGAAGTATGGGATAATGTGTTGATAGTTATAAAAACAACTGTAGCGCCAATATTAGAAATAATAGTTTTATCTGTAATAGCATTTATTATGAATAATAAAGCAAAAAAATCATTAATAACAGTTTTAACAACAGTAGCAACAGCATATGTACCAGTTATATTAGCTTCAATTGTAAGCTTGTTAACACTTATAAGCTATAGTGCATATAAAATAACAGCACCAATATCAAGTTTAGGAGCTATAATTACAATAGTACTAACATATTTTGGAATGAAAGATTTGTTTGAAGAAAAAGAAAATTCAGTATTTATTAAAAAATTTGTGATTATAGAAGCTATTTATATACTAGTTGCTTTTATAGTATCATACTTAGGAATTAGTTTATAATTAAATATAACTTAAGAAAAGCAAAGTAGAAAAGTAATAATATATTTTAAGAGAGAATAAGCCATAGGCTGCAAGCTTATTCAATATAACTTTTTGAAATTTCACTTTTTTAGTCTTTTGCTGAAAGATTAGTAGGTAGAAGCGGTTGTTCCGTTATAACAAGCAATGAGGTATATTTTAAATATACAAATTTAGGTGGTAACACGAATGCTAAGCATTTCGTCCTATATATGGGCGAAGTGCTTTTTGTTGTTTTAAAAAAAGATGTAGGGGCCGGCGTCCCCGACAACCTGCACTTCAAAGAAACTACTAAAAATAATAGGAGGAGAAAATGAAAGAAGAAATTTTATTAATTAAAGAAAATGCCATAAACGAAATTAATATGGCAGATAATGCGCAACAATTAAATGATGTAAGAGTAAAGTATTTAGGAAAAAAAGGTGAATTAACTAGTGTTTTAAGAGGAATGGGAGCTCTTTCAGCAGAAGAAAGACCATTAATAGGAAGTTTAGTAAATGAAGTAAGAGATGAAATAGAAGGCTTAATTGGAGAAAAAGAAGAAAAATTCAGAAAAGAAGAATTAAATGCAAAATTAGAAAAAGAAAAATTAGATATTACACTTCCATCAACAAAAATTAAGAGAGGTAGTAAACACCCATTAAATAGAATAATAGAAGAAGTTGAAGATTTGTTTGTATCTATGGGGTATGATGTTGCAGAAGGACCAGAATTAGAAACAGATGAGTACTGCTTTGAAAGATTAAATCTTCCAGAAGGTCATCCAGCAAGAGATATGCAGGATAGTTTCTATATAACAACAGAATATTTATTAAGAACACAAACATCAGCAGTGCAAGCAAGAGTTATGATGGCAAATGAAGAAAGAACTCCAATAAGAGTAATTGTTCCAGGAAAAGTATATAGAAGAGATGATGATGCAACACATTCACATCAATTTGCTCAGGTAGAAGGCTTGGTAATAGATAAAAATATTTCATTAGCAGATTTAAAAGGAACTTTAGAAGTATTTATGAAAAAAATGTTAGGGGAAGATACCAAGTTAAGATTTAGACCAAGTTATTTCCCATTTACAGAACCATCTTATGAAGTAGATGTAAGTTGTTTTAAATGTGGAGGCAAAGGATGTAATCTATGTAAGAAAACTGGTTGGATAGAGCTTTTAGGCTCTGGAATGGTACATCCAAATGTTTTAAAGATGAATGGATATGACCCAGAGGTATATAGTGGATTTGCATTTGGAACAGGTTTAGATAGACTAGCAATGTTCAAATATGGAATAACAGATATTAGGTTGTTATATCAAAATGATGTTAGGTTTTTAAACCAATTTGATAGAAAAGATTAAAATTTTGAATAATTGTCATGTTGAGTGAAGTCGAAATATCTCAAAAATGAAAATTTTAAAGAGAATATTTTAGGAAGATGCAATATAAACTAGACTCAGAATGACATAAAAAACATATAGAAAGGTGGAAAAAAGATGAAATTAAGTACAAATTTTGTTAAAGACTATGTAGATATAGATGTTGATGAGAAAACATTAGCAGAAGATATGACAAGAGTTGGAAATGAATACGAAACATGTGGAAAATTAATAGATGCAACAAATTTAGTAGTAGGAGAGGTTTTAGAGTGTGAAATGCATCCAGATTCTGACCATTTACATGTGTGTAGAGTAAATGTTGGAACAGAAGTGTTACAAATAGTTTGTGGTGCTCCAAATGTAAGAAAAGGTTTGAAGGTAATAGTTGCACTAATAGGTGCAAATTTACCGGGAGATTTTAAAATTAAAGCAGGAAAAATTAGAGGTGTTGAATCCAATGGAATGCTTTGTTCATTGGCAGAACTAGGGTTAGAAAATAAATTTTTAGATGAAACAGATAAAACAGGAATTCATGAATTGTCAGCAACTTGCGTGCCAGGAGAAGACCCAATAAAAGCAATAGGTTTAAATGATAGTGTTATAGATTTTGAACTAACACCAAACAGAGGAGATTTACTAAGCATATTAGGTATGGCATATGAAATTGGCGCAATATATGATAAACCTGTAAAGGATATAGATTTATCACATAAAAATAATAATGAAGATATTAACAAAACTTTTAAAGTAAACGTAAATACAGAAAATTGTTCAGTATTCTTAGCTAAAAAAGTTGAAAACATAACAATAAAAGAAAGCCCAAGCTTTATAAAAAATAGATTAATAGCATGTGGAATAAGACCAATTAACAATGTTGTAGATATAAGTAATTACGTAATGTTAGAGGTTGGCCAACCACTTCATTACTATGATGCAGATACATTAAATGGTGAACTTGAAGTAAGAATGGCAAATAATGAAGAAAAGCTAACAACTTTAGATAACGAAGAAAGAGTATTGTCAGCAGAAGATATTGTAATTTCTGATGGTAAAAAAGCAATAGGTTTAGCAGGCGTTATGGGAGGTTTAGATACTGAAATAACTGAAAAAACTAAGAACATAATGATAGAATCTGCAATATTTAATAATGTAAAGGTAAGAAAAACTTCAAAAAGCATTTTAAGAAGTGAGGCAAGTACAAGGTTTGAAAAAGGATTAGACCCAAATAGAACATATATGGCAATTGAAAGGTCTTGCAATTTATTAGAAAAATATGCAGATGCTACAATAGTTGGTGGATTAGTAAAATATGATACAACAGATTTAGCAGACACAAAAATAGACATTACATTTGAAAATATTAATAATGTGTTAGGAATACAAATTCCAAAAGAAGATATATTAGATGTGTTTAGAAAATTAGGTTTTTTATGCAATGTTAAGGAAAATACAATAACTGTATCTGTTCCAAAAAGAAGAATAGATATTTCAATTAAAGAGGATTTAATTGAAGAGGTAGGAAGAATTTATGGTGTAGATAATATTGAAGGTAAGCTTCCGATAATACCTATAAAACCAGGGAATTATGATAAAGCAAAAAGAAATATAAGAGATAAAATGGTTTCAATGGGATTAAATGAAACATTAACATATATTTTGATTAATGATAAAGAAGCACACAAGTTTACAACAGATATTTTTGAAGAAGTAAAATTATTAGATCCAATGACAGAAGATAGAAATACGTTAAGATACAGTATGATTCCTTCTTTATATAAAGTATATGAGTATAATGCTGCTAGAAATCAAAAAGATGTAGCAATATTTGAAATAGGTAAAGGTTTTTACAAAAAAGATGAAGTATATGGAGAAGAAAATAAAATATGCGTATTAATGACAGGAGCGTACACATTAGGAATTAATAATAAGAAAAACGTAGATTTTTATGTAATAAAAGGAATTGCGGAAGAACTATTAAATTACTTAGGATATGAAAATAGATATAGTTTTGTTATTCCAAAAAATATGCCACAAGAATTTCATCCAGGGCAAACAGCTGCAATATCTGTAGACAAAGACGAGGTTGGAATATTTGGTAGAGTTCATCCAGAAGTAAACAAAGAAGCAGTATATGTTTTAGAAATTAAATTAGATAAATTAGCAAATAAAAGAGTTGGAAAAATGAAATATAAAGAAATTTCTAAATATCCAAGTATTAAAAAGGATTTAGCATTAATTGTAGATAACAATTTAGCATCACAAGAAGTTTTACAAGCAATGAAAAAATCAGGTGGTTCACTATTAACAAATATAGAGATTTTTGATGTGTATACTGGAGAGAACATAGGTAAAGATAAAAAAAGTATTGCATATTCATTAACATTTGAAAATCAGGAAAGAACGCTAACAGATGAAGAAGTAAATGGTATATTTGAAAAAATTATTTTAGATGTTCAGAAAAAATTAGGAGTAGAATTAAGAAAATAAAAATGTAAAAAAAGTCCCCCATTGCACAGTTGCGCAATGGGGTTTGCTTTTATTTGGAGGTCTTAGTTAAATGCTTTATAATGCCAAGTTCTCTGCCACAATTGTATTTTTCAAGGTCACAAGTGAAAGTCTTAAATTCATTTGGATCTGCATCATGGGCTTTTGCGAAAACTTCTTTTAATATAGCATTCCACTCTGTTGGTTCCGGATAATCAAAAATATGTAGGACTATCCGATTTCCTGTATCACTTTCATATGAAACGAAAGAAACACAATAGTCTCCCTTAGAAATACCGATAGAAATGCTAGAACCAAAGATGTGGTTTTTCAAAGTGTACGCTGAATCTCTCATGTTGTTTTTCCTCCAATAAATTATTTGTTGTTCAAAAAAGAACTAATAAAATTATACCAAAAATTGCTAAAAAAATCAAGACTTTACATAAAACTAACACAAAAAAGTGTCAAATTCATACAATATAGTATATTGAAAAAAAGGAGGAATTTTTAATGTACAGAAATTGTAAATGGCAACAAAGTAATTGCGGATGTAATACTAATAATTGTGTAAAAGAAGATGTATTATCAGACACATGTGATAATGTTGTGAGTCCAATAATGATGAATAATAACTGTGAATGTGGATTTGATGATGAGAATAATATGTTTCCTTCAAACCCAATGTTTGGTCAAAGCTATGTGCCAATTCAAACAATGAATGAAACATTTACACCATGCGTTGGATTGAAAATGGGAACGATTTTTCCAGAATTGGTTAGTCCATATATGCCAAATCAATCAATGGAAGAAAATGAATATATTAGAAGAACAAATGAAATTGGGGAGGGATGTAACAAATGTTAGATAATATGGATTGTTGCCAGAAAATGGCTACTAGAAGAGAAATGTTAGAACAAATAAGATGTTATAATTTCTCTGTAATTGAACTTGCACTATATTTAGATACGCATCCTGATGACGAAAAAGCATTATGTATGCATAAAGAATATTGCAAAATATTAAAAGATTTAAAAGATAAATATCAAAAGGTATATGGACCTTTAACAATATATTATCCATGTAATAAATGGAGATGGTTAGAAGAACCATGGCCATGGGAAAAGGGGGCAAATTAAATGTGGACGTATGACAAAAAATTAGAATATCCGGTAAATATTAAATGTCCAAATCCGAGATTAGCAAAGTTTATTATTTCGCAATACGGAGGACCCGATGGTGAACTTGCAGCTTCACTTAGATATTTATCACAAAGATTTGGAATGCCAGATCAAAAATCAAAAGCAATACTAAATGATATAGGTACAGAGGAACTTGCTCACTTAGAAATGGTAGGTTCAATTGTGCACCAATTAACAGAAGGAGTAAGTGTAGAAGAATTAGAAAAAGCAGGATTAGGAGCATATTATACAGACCATGGGGTGGATGTATATCCACAATCTGCAGCAGGAGTGCCTTTTACAGCAGCATATATAGCAGCAAAGGGAGACCCAATTGCAAATTTACAAGAAGATTTAGCAGCAGAGCAAAAGGCACGTGCAACATATGAAAAATTAATAAATTTGTGTGCAGATGCACCAGATGTAATAGATCCACTTCGTTTCTTAAGAGAAAGAGAAGTAGTTCACTTCCAAAGATTTGGAGAAGCATTAAGAGGAGTACAAGATAAATTAGCAGAGAAAAAATTTTATATGAATAACAATTGCAAGATGAATATGATGAACAATGAATGTAACTAATTGTTACTAAAAAAACATGGGGGTACTTTTTAAAAGTATTCCCTATTTCTGTTATTGGAGGTTTTTATGAAAGAATGCATATTATAAAAATTACAATATAATTATTGATTTTATTAATGAAAATGGTGTAATATACTTATAATAAAAGAATTAAAAAGAGGTGTAATATGAAATTAGTGTCTATTCCTAAAGAAAAATATGATGATTATAGGCTTGACCTTATTTTTAATTGTTATAAATGGGATCCTCAATTTCTAGATAGTAATACTGTTGCTAAACATGCATTGGTTATTACCCAAGAGGAGCACAAACAATTAGAAGAATTAACAGAAAAAATAGATAAAGAAACAAGGCAAGCGGAAGAATTTTTAAATAACAATTTTAAACTTGCTAAGCCATTGGCATTGCCTAAAGAGATATATAAAGAATTAGAAAATATGAAGAATTATGAAGCAAATAAGCATATTCGACTTATGAGATATGATTTTCATCCAACTGTAGAAGGTAAATGGGCTGTAAGTGAAGTAAATAGCGATGTTCCAGGCGGATTTGCAGAAGCATCTTTAATGCCACAAGCGGCTATCAACTTGCTTGGAAGAGAAAAATACTGGCATAAAAATTTTGGAGATATACTAGCAGAAGCTATTGTAAAAAAAGTTGTACCAAAAGGAACTATTATGCTTGTTCATTGTACTTCTTATAGCGATGACAGACAAGTTATGCAGTTTTTAGGAGATAAATTAAAAGGTTTAGGTTTTAATATTATTTATGCAGCTGCTGACCATTTAAGATTTGAAAATAATGAAGCAATAAGTATTTTGGATGGGAATGAAGGTAAGGTTGATGCAATATTTAGATTTACTCCATTAGAATGGTTAATTGGTATTAAACCAAAACGTTGGCAAGGCTATTTTGATACAACAACACCATCATGCAACCATCCTATAGCAATTTTTGCACAAACAAAAAGATTTCCTCTTGTATGGGAATCACTTGAAAAGAATGGAATACAATTATCTACTTGGAAAGAATTACTTCCAGAAACAATAGAGGTAAGCGATGCTAAAAATAAAGAAGGATACATATATAAACCAGCATGTGGTAGAGTAGGCGAAAAAATAGCTATTAAAGAAGCATGCATAGATGATGAATATGAAAAAATAATTGCAGATGTAAAAAAACATCCAAAACAATATTTAGCACAAAAAAGGTTTAATAGTAAGCCATTAATGAGCGAAGAAGGCGAAGAATTTCATGTTTGTTTAGGCTCATATAGCGTTGATGAAAAACATGCTGGATATTATGCTAGAATAAGTAGAACTCCTAGAATAGATTCAAATGCAGCAGATATTCCAGTTTTAATAGAAAGGAGCTAGTTATGACAGGTAGAGATATATTTAAAATATGGGCTCCAAATGGAGCAAAATGGATAGAGTGGGTTAGACCAGTTCCATTTATTGCAATAAATAATGATCCAAGATTATACGAGGTTTCTAATTTTGAAGTTAATAAAATAAATTACATAAGTAAATTGCTAACAGATACTGCCATAATAGTAGACCTTCCTGGAAATGAGAGCATAGAAGAAGGCATAGGTCTTGCAAAGATTGGATTTAGGCCAATTCCAATTTACAATGGAACAAATGAACAAGAGGGAGCTATGGCAACAGTAGATAATCATGCTATTGAAGTAGGCTTAATTAAAGGTGCTATGGAGCTTGAAAAAATAGAAATAAGTAATAATGCATCACCAGCATTCTTACTAGATAGTAATCGTACCAATATGTATAAGATGAATGTTTCTGTGTTTGATAATAGTTGGGACATATATGATCAAGACATACCATCAGCGGAATATTTCTTAAAAAATGGTATTAATAAGATTATTGTTAGAGGGGAAAAAGTACAGAAAGATTTAAACAAAATTTTATATAAATTTCAAAACAAAGGAATTCAAATCTTATTTTCTAATGGATATGAAGAACCTAAAAAAGTTATTATGAAGAAACCATTAAAAAAAGAGGAAGATTAAAAAGTAAGCGTTTTGTAGTACTTTTAAAGAAGTATTACAAAACGCTTAAAAAATGTATTTTAGAATAAATTTAATTTTAATGACCGCCTCCGGCCACCGCCACCACCGCGGCCACCACCGCCGTATCCACCGTGACCACCATATCCACCGTAACCTCCGCTACGAGCAGCATATGAAGCAGAACGAGTTGCTGTTCTAAATGAACGACCGCTAGTATGGAAACTTGTTGAACGATAATATGGATTACTAAGCATAGGACTTGCATCTATTTCTGGACATCTAATTTTAAGTGCAGCTATTACTTTTCCAGAAATACCAAATGCAGTTGCATATACTAAATATTGTTCCCATAAAGGTAATTCAATAACTGTACGTTCACTCATAAGAGTTTCACTATTTAAGAAGTTATATAATCCATGCCACTTAACATATTCATCTTCCCCAAATTGTGTAAGTAAAACATATTTTGCAGATGATTTAATAGTAATAATACCACTAAATATAAATGCAAAACCTAGAAAGAAGAAGGCACCAAAGGCTAAGTCTAAACGAGTTTGGTATGAAATTATATTTACTACTGTCATAAGCAATATACCAATTATTATATATAATACGGCTTTAATTCTTAGTTGTTTACGTGGTTGAGTATAATCTGCTTTTTGGAAGAACCCTTGAGTAGTTCCTATAGTAGTTATAGAGTTCTTAATGTTTTTAACAAAAGTGTCTGTGTTTGCATAATCTGCAGAAACTTTTGATTGGAAACTGCTCATAGATATTTCTTTTCCACTTGAATGTCTAAGAATTAGATTAAAGTAATGATTTTCTGTAAGAGTAAGTGGCTCTAATTTCTTTACTTCTGGAGCTTCTGTTTGACCTTCGATATTTAATGAAATATTCTCTAATTGCACTGGCTGTATAGCATCAGGCTTAACAATAATTTTTACATTGCCAGAAGTCCATTTTCTATCATTATTAATTCTATTTAATTCTATATATCCTTTGCGAACTAAACTTAGTAAAATTGCAGAATATATATCAGCATCTTTCCTTCTAGACTTTCCCTTACAGAATGCCAAAGTAGAAGCAAACGCTGGGTCCAAATTGCTAGGAATATCTCTAAAATAGTCTGGATTAATTGTTGGTTCATAAAATGTATTTTTGGTTTTCATTTTCTTATCTAGCTTAAACAAATTAATTACTAGTAAAATTGAAATTACTGCACAACCTAGAACTACAATAAGTTTCGCTTTAAAGAATTCTTTTGGAAGCGCTTCATATTCTGTTTGTTCTTTCCTAGTTTCAGCTAATACGTTGCTACTAGTATAACGGTTTCTTGGAGCATATTGTGTAAAGATATCTTTATCTTCATTAAAAGATACTAGTGCAAACTCAATATACTGATTGTATGGTTTAAATTTTAATTGAGATTTATCTAAGTTAAATGAAAATGTATGGTAACCAGGGTTTACAGTGTCTGATTCTGCAAATGAAAAATCATTTGTGTTTGTACCATAAGTATAGGCAGTATAGTTTCCTGGTTTTGGCATATCTTTATTTGGGAATAATATTTGACCTTTAAATGAATTTAGATATTTTATTGTATCGCCAGAATAAAATGACAAATATAATTCAGAGCAATCGTTATAACGTAAAGAAGCATTAGTCATTTCATATTCAATTTCAAATGTAACCTGTTCACGGTATATTCCATCAACGTAAAATAGGAGACATTCATATTGCCTAGCATCTTCATTGTATGGACCTTTACTATGGAACCACTTTCCAGGACCATATTTTCTAGAACTGCGAAGATAATCAGAGTCATTCCAATATAATTTGGGACTTTTTTGATATACAACTTCTGTTCCATCTTTTAGTATTTGCTTTACAGAATTTACTTTATATTCAACTTTTACTCCATCTATATAACTTTCTGGAAGATCTCTCCATAATTCCCAAAAAGGATTGCTTTTTGATGCAGCATGAATATCAAAAGTTAATCGTTCAGTAACAAGAGTTTTTCCACTATTATTAGGCTCATCAAGAACTATGGCTTTGTAGTCTACATCTGTAATTCTAGCATAATCAAATGGGTTGGAAGGACTTCCTTCTTCAGACATAGAAGATAATACTCCAATAATAGGTATTACTAAAAAATAAAAGCAAAGAATAATTATTATAACTGTATTTTTTCTCATTTTATACCTTCTTTCATAAGTGAATAATTTTAGTGCATTTAGTATATATGAAAAGAAGCGGTTTGTAAATAAATAATTACTATAAATGGTATAAAAAATGTAAATGTAAATAATTGATTTTTTAATATATTTATGTTAACATATTAACATACCTAAAATAGGTATTAATAATAATCGAAAGGATAATGCTTATGGAAATGTCATGGGTATATTTCCCTGAGAGATGGGGACGGGAAATTGGTACAATTTTGGCAAAGGGCTTAAACAAAAGCGAAGAATATATATGCAACTTAAGAGAAGGGAATTATGTATATGATATTCAGGTCATTTTTAACGATGGAGAAGAGAGAGAATTTTTCATTGAACAATTGGATGAGGAATTAAACAAGTATGATTTGTCATTGCGTGAAAAATGCAATAAAGGTGAGATTTCTTCAAACGAATATGATATGAAGTATTTGAAAAAATTGTGCGAAATGGCACAAAAAGAAATATCCAATCGATGAATTAAAAAAGTATAGTATTTGGTAAATACCAAATACTATACTTTTTTGTTACCCAAAATCAATCCTTATGGGAAAAAAATTGGATAGTGTATTGTAAACTGTAGGGACGTATTGTATACGCCAACAAAACAAAATTATTAAACAATCCGCCAAATCCCGTTGGTGATAATATATAAAAATTAGTGAATAGTGAAGAATGAATGGTGAATAGTGAATAGTTGCAATTTACTGTAGGGGCGTATTGTATACGCCCGGAAATAAATATATTGATTAATTTATTAAAAAAACATATTGTGTAAATATATATGTTTGTATTATAATAAATAATATAATGTAGAAATGTGTTGAAAAAACACTAAAATTTTAAGGGGGATTACATATGAAAAAACAAAATGGAAAAGTTGCAATAGCAATTATAGCAACAATTATTATATTGCTATTAGCAGCAGGTGGAGCAGGTGCATACATATATTTTAAAACAGATTTATTAAAGTCACCAAAAGAATTATTTTCTAAATATTCAGATGAAGGTATGGATATATTAGAAATGGAAGAATCTGAAGAGCTAATGACTAGCTTAGAGGAAATAACAAAAGGAAAATTTGAAACAAATACAACTGTATCAATTGAAGGAAAAAATATTTTAACAATGATGTTTAATGATTTTAAACTAAAATTAGATGGTGCAGTAGATGTAGATGAAAGCAAAATAGAACAAAACATAGATTTGTTATATAAGAAAGACAGTTTAGTAAAAGTAAGTCTTTTAGGAGCTGAAGATAAATTTGGAATAAAAGATGCAGAAGTTTTAGAAAAGTATTTAACAGTAGAAAACAGAAACTTAGATAAATTATTAGCTAATTTAGGAGTTGAAGGCGTAGAAGGAATTCCAAGTAAAATTGATTTAGAAGAAATGAATATGGAATTACCAGAAATAAACATAGATGTAGATAAATACATTAATATAGTTAAAGATGGTATGAAGGATGGAAAATACAGTGCATTAAAAAATGAAAAAATCAATTTTAAGGGTGAAGAAGTAAAAGCAAACGGATATGTATTATCATTAAGCCAAGAAAATGTAAGGGTAATATTAAAAAACATTGTAACAGGAATAAGTGCAGAAGATGAATTATTAGACGTTGTTGCACAATTTTCACAAGGGCAATTAACAAAACAACAAATACAATTAGCGTTAAATAATTTAATATTAGAATTAAGTGTAGAAAAATCTGATGATGAGTTAATAAGAATAACAGTTTATGAAAATAAAGGGAAAACAATAAGAATGAAGGCAGAAGTATTTGAAGAAGATGAAGCTACAATATCAGCAGCTTTAGATATTATTAATAGTAATGAATTTTTAGTAACTTTAGTAACAGAAGATGCAGAAATGAGTATGAGCTTTAAAAAAGAATCAGCAAATAAAATATCAAAATATACTATAGCAATAAAACAAGATGGAGCAGAAATATTTAATGTAATAATTCAAATAGACGGTTCAGAAAAAGATTCAATTAAAACTAATCTTTCATTTGAAATAGTTGGATTAGCAGCAATAAAAGTAAATAATAAAGTTAAGAAAAATAATAACGTTCAAATTACTGAATTAACAAGCACAAATACTCAAGTAATAAACGACTATTCAAAAGCAGAATTAGAAACATTAGTAAATGAATTAGTTCCAAAATTCCAAGAGAAATATAGTGAGAGATTTGAAAATGTTATGAAAAATTTTGAAATGCTTTTTCAAACAATTGAAAATTAAATTATAAATAATTGAAAAATGGAAAAAATAATTTCTAGTTGAATATATAAGGAGGATTATATGTTTATACCAGAAATTATTTTTTTTGAAAAAGAAGCGGAAAATTATGTTTTAGGTAAGCAACTTCTAGATTTGTATAAAGAAAAAAATGTAAAATGCGTAGAAATAGAAAATCATAATAATATAGAAGAACTAAGGAAAAAAGAGAATTCAGAGTTTAGAAATTTAAAACGAAATTTAATTATAGGAGTACGAAAAACACATAAATTTGTGGAGAATCACAAAATTTCAGACTATCTTGTACCATATACTTCATCAGGTTGTATAGCTATGTGTCTATATTGCTATTTGGTTTGCAATTTTAATAAATGCTCATATTTAAGATTGTTTGTAAACAGAGAAGAAATGCTTGAAAAAATAATTAAAGTATCAAATAAAAGTGATAAAGAGTTAGTTTTTGAAATAGGTAGTAATAGTGATTTGATTTTAGAAAATACAATTACAAATAATTTGGTGTGGACGATAGAAAATTTTGCAAATACGCAAAAAGGACTATTAACTTTTCCAACAAAATTTGATATGGTAGACCCAATATTAAATTTAAACCATAATGGGAAAATTATTGTTAGAATGAGTGTGAATCCACAAGAAGTCATAGAACAAATAGAAGTAGGAACATCGCCTTTAAAGAATAGAGTTATAGCTATAAATAAATTAAAGCAATCAGGGTATAAAATAGGAATTTTAATTGCACCAATTATTTTTGTAGAGGATTGGGAGAAAAAATATAAAGAATTAATAGAGTATTTATATAATAATTTAAGTGAGGAAGTTAAAAGAGATGTATTCTTCGAAATAATATTTATGACATATAGTTACATTCATAAAATGATTAATGCTGAAGCATTTCCAAATAAGAAATCATTGTATGATGCAGATTTAATGCATTCTAGAGGATATGGAAAATATGCTTATAAAAAAGAATTAAAAGATAAAGCAGAAGTATTCTTTAGACAGAATTTAAATAAATATTTTCCAAATAATGAAATAAAATATATAGTTTGATATTTTAGTAATTTTAATATATAATTTACAAATAAAATTAGTAAAAGTATGGAGAACAATATGGAATTTTTAGTTAAAACAATTAAGGGATTTATAATAGGATTGGCAAGTATGACTGCGGGAGCATCTGTATTTGCTATTGTTTTAGGAATTTATGATAAATGTATGGAAATAATAGCAAACCCATTTAAAAACTTTAAAGCAAATTTAAAATATATATTTCCAATAGTATTAGGAATTGTAATAAGCGTAGTGCTATTTGGAAAATTAATTATATACTTACTAACATATTACGAAGCATATGTTAAATTTGCATTTTTGGGAATAGTTATAGGTGGAGTTCCAGCTTTAATAAAAAAAGCTAATAAAAACGGATATAATAAAAAATATTTAATACCATTAGTTGCTACATTTATATTTACTATAGCAATAACAGTATTAATGAATTCTTTTAATGGAGCAACAGCTGTAGCAGCTAAAATGACACCAATATTGCTAATTGCATATGGAGCAATATTTGCATTTGGTGCAGTAATGCCTGCAATGACAACAATACCAATTTTAATGTATTTAGGAGTGTTCACACCTATAATGGATGGAATATTTACATTTAATTTTTCTATTATAATTCCTTTTGGAATTGGATATTTAGCAATTGTACTTCTTACAGCACAATTAATAACACGTTTATTTAAAAAATTCTATGGATATACATATTATGGAATAATAGGATTTTCAATTACTTCATTAGGAATGTTAATACCAAAATTAACAGGAATAGAATATGTAATTTGCCCAGTTTTAGCAATAGCAATTGCTTTTGGAGTATATAAAATAACAAAATTAGAAAAAGATTAAATTATAAATGAAATATATTGCAAACTGTAAGGGTCGGCGTCCTCGACGACCCGTTAATTAAAATATAAATTATTGCAAACTATAGGGGTCGATGTCATAGAAATATTAAAAAGAGCGGTATTAAATAACCGCTCTTTTTTGGAAGCAAATTATCCTTCTAGAATCTTATCAGTTTTCTCGAATATCAACAGGTTATAATCCAAACTTTTGGTAGGGTCAACCACTGTAGGTTCTGAAGCCATAAAAGCAAGCTGCTGCTTACAGGCTTCAAAAGCAGGAGTAAACTGCAAATCTGATTTAGAAAGGTAATAATCTGACATTAATTCCAGAATAATGTCATCCATACTATCTACAATTTCGGAAATGTTTTGCCGAAATAACTGAAGAGGTGGAGTAATAGCTAAATCTGTAACTGTTACTACATTATTAGGAAAATCGCCCTCAAGATCAAATTGAATGTAAGGACCGTGTGTCATAATAATTGCCTCCCGATTCAAAATTTAGCTTTCCGCTAACATGATATAAGTATAGTATATTTTTCGACAAAAATCAACATTTGCCTAATAAAAAATATTAAAGAAAAATATAATTGACTTTAAATAAATAAACAAATATAATTAGATATATTTGAATTTTAAGGTGGGAGATTATGGCTAAAGTTAAAACAGTCTTTTTTTGTAATAGTTGCGGATATGAATCTGCAAAATGGATTGGAAAATGTCCAGCTTGTGGAGAATGGAATAGTTTCGTAGAAGAAAAAATTTCAAAAACTACAGGTAAAAAAAGTACAGATAAGAAAAATGTTACACCAATGGAATTAAATAAAGTAGAAAAAGTAGATACAATTAGAACTTCAACAGGATTTGAAGAATTAGATAGAGTACTAGGAGGAGGTTTCGTAAAGGGTTCTTTAGTACTTTTAGGCGGAGAACCTGGAATAGGAAAATCTACATTAATATTGCAAATATGTGATAAATTGAAATCTGAAGGCAAAGTTTTATATGTGTCTGGAGAAGAATCGGCAGAACAAATAAAAATAAGAGCAGATAGAATTAATATAAACAATGATGATATATTATTCTTAGGCGAAACAGATATAGATATAATAGAAGAAGTTGTAGAAACTATAAGTCCAAAACTTTTAATAATAGATTCAATTCAAACAATGTATTCAGATGATATAACTTCAGCAGCAGGTAGCGTAAGCCAAGTAAGAGAGATAACT
Source organism: uncultured Lachnospiraceae bacterium (assembly GCA_964613425.1). GTDB lineage: Bacteria > Bacillota > Clostridia > TANB77 > CAG-508 > CAZTHC01. The sequence continues at coordinate 23,124 of CAZTHC010000003.1, read as the reverse complement.
GCAAGAATAATGAAAAATTGCAAACAAAAAAATATAACAACAATAATAATAGGACATGTTACAAAAGATGGAAGTATTGCAGGACCTAGGGTATTAGAAAATATGGTAGATACTGTTTTGTATTTAGAAGGGGAAAGATATTTTTCTTATAGAATTTTAAGAGGAGTAAAAAATAGATTTGGTTCAACAAACGAAATTGGTATGTTCGAAATGAAAAATGAAGGAATGATTGAGATTACGAATCCATCTTCAATATTAATTTCTGAAAGAGCAGATAACCCAGCAGGTTCAATAATAGTAGCTAGTATGGAGGGAACAAGGCCATTACTTATAGAATTACAAGCATTAACAACTCGGAAGTGTATTTGGTATGCCTAGAAGAAATGCAAATGGGATAGACTATAATAGATTAACTTTGCTTATTGCTGTGTTGGAAAAAAGAGCAGGTTTGTTGCTTGGTGGGCAAGATGTATATTTAAATGTTGTAGGGGGAATTAAATTAAATGAACCTGCATTAGATTTAGGTATAATTTTGGCAGCAGCTTCAAGTTATAAAAATATTAAAATACCTACAAATGTTATAGCAATAGGAGAAGTTGGATTAACTGGTGAAGTAAGAGCTGTTAATATGATAGAAAAAAGAATTAAAGAAGCAGAGAAAATGGGATTTAAGATGTGTATAATTCCAGAAAGTAATAAAAAACTATTGAAAGACAATTATAAATTAGATATAATAGGCGTAAATAATATTGTAGACGCAATGAAGGTTTTAGGTTTAAAATGAAAGTGAGGTATATCTGTGGCAGAAAATAAAATAAAAAAAGAAGATGTGTTAATTGATATACTAAAAATTATAGCTCCTGGAACAAACTTAAGAACAGGTTTGGAAAATATATTAAAAGCAAAAACAGGTGCATTAATAATTATTGGAGATTCAAAAGAAGTATTAGATTTAGTAGACCGGAGGTTTTTCAATAAATGAAGATTATACTTCATCTAGATTATATGAATTAGCAAAAATGGATGGAGCAATTGTATTAAGCAAAGATGTAAAGAAAATATTGTTTGCAAATGCACAAATAATACCATCTTCATCAATTCCAACAAAGGAAACAGGGACAAGACATAGAACAGCAGAGCGTACTGCAAAACAAACAGGAGAATTAGTAATTAGTATATCTCAAAGAAGAAATATAATAACAGTATTTAAAGGCAATTTTAGATATACGATAGATGAAACTTCAAAGGTATTAGCAAAAGCTAACCAAGCATTACAAACATTGGAAAGATATAAAAAAGTTTTTGATACGAAGTTAAATATTTTAAATGAATATGAGTTTAATGACATTGTAACATTAGATAATGTTATAACTTGTATTCAAAGGGCAGAAATGCTTATGAAAATTGCAGATGATATAAAAAAATATATTTACGAATTAGGTGAAGATGGAATATTAGTAAAAATGCAATTAGAAGAGCTAATCGGAGACTTGGCAGAAGAAGAATTATTAATAATAAAAGATTACATAGCTCCGGGTAAAAAGAGAACTTCAGAAAGAGTACTAGAAGAAATAAGTAATATAAAAGAAATCGGATTAGTGGATACTTCGATAATAGCTAAATTACTTGGTTATGGCATATTTGATAATTATGAAGAGGTTGCAGTTTACCCTAAGGGATATAGGGTTTTAAATAAAATACCTCGAATGCCAAGTAATATAGTGGCAAATTTAGTAAAAGCTTTTAAATCATTCCAACATATACTATTAGCTGATATTAATAAACTAGATGATGTTGAAGGAATTGGTGAAGTAAGAGCAAAAACAATAAAGCAATCTTTAAAAAGAATGCAAGAGCAATTTGTATTTGATAATTATATGGAATAGAAAGAGAGGTATACAGATGATAAAAAGTTCAAAGGGTATTACTTTAGTATCTTTAGTAGTAATAATAATAGTATTATTGATTATTGCAAGTATTTCTGTAATAAGTGGTATAGAGTCATATAAAGATGCACAAGCAATTGCATTTGTATCTAAGTTGCAGGTAATACAACAAAGAGTAAATATTATTTATCAAAATAATAAAAATGACTTTTCAACCGTAAATACTTGGGGCGAAGATGCAGGCAGTATAAACGTACAGGCAATATTAGATAGTGTTGAAAGTTCTACACTATTTACAAAATTTAGATTATTTAGACCAGATAAATTAAAAAGTCAGTTAGGATTAAATAATATAGATCTATCTGTATTAATATGTTTTGAAACACGTGAAGTAATAAGTTTAACAGGAATAGAGTATGATGGTAGAATTCACTATGTACAGGATAATTTGCCAACCGGAAAGAGAAATGTAGAATATACTGAACCTACTATTTCATTAGAATTAGATAAAAATGTTTATGGCTTAAACGCAGAAATAACTGTAACTGTAAAAACAAATGGAAACACAAGTAATAATGTTCCAGTTGTATATAAAGAAGAAAATGGAACATGGAACAATGTTATAGGAAACAGAGTAACAATTTCTAAAACTGGAAATTACATATTCAAAGCTGTAAATACAGATGCAGAAGAAAAAAGTATAAATGTTACTTTGTGTAATAAACCGGTTGTAGCAACAGGAATGATACCAATAAAGTATAATGGAAATAAATGGACCATTACTTCTGAGAACGATGGAAAATGGTTTGATTATATAGATACTTCTATAACTGGAAATTTAGGATTTAGCAAATGGGCAAATGTAATGCTTTCAGATGGTAGGTATAAAGTGATTTCAGGAAATGTTGTAGATTCTCAAAATGGAAATGCTATTGTGGCAACAGATGGAACTGTAATGATAGAAGAAGTAGATTTAGGTAGTATGTTTGTGTGGATACCAAGATATATGTACAATATTGTTAGTGGTTACCACTCTTCTACGGCAGGAGAAATAGATATTAAGTTCTTAAAAGGTACAACAAATATCCCAACAGATAATACAAATATTAACATATCTACGACAGCAGGACAAGGAAATTGGATAGTGCATCCATGTTTTCAAGATGGAACAGATACTAATTTTGAAAATGGGGAGTGGAATGCAGAAGTACCAGGATTTTGGGTGGCAAAATATCAAGCAGGTTATCAATATGGAATGCCAGGGGTAACTGCAGGAACAGTGCAATATTCTAATTTAAAATATACATCATTAAATGGATACACAAGTAACTTTTTAACAACAAATTTAACAAAATTATCTTATCCAGTATTTAAAGCAAATACATACGCATATAATATGATAAGTGTAGGAGATGCATATTTACTTTCAAAAGAAATGGATACAGCAGCTATGTATGGATTAAACGGTACAGTAGATAGTCATTTACAAAAAAATAGTGAATGGGGAGCAGTAGCATATTTAACACATAGTAAATATGGAAGAAATAGAACAGAAGTAGAAATAAATAATAGAAATTTAAATAATGCTGTTTATGTAAGAAATGCAAGTAGTGGAACACTTGCAAATGTGTATGCAATAACAAGTTATGGAACTAAAGGTACACCAAATGATATTGATGCAAGTACTACAAAAAATATGACAGGAGTATTTGATTTGAGTGGTAGTGTATACGAGTTGACGGCTAATTTTTATAAAGGTGGACACTCAAATCCGGAAGAAAAGTATAGTGCTATGGCTGATATAAATACTATAAATAGTTCAAAATATGTAACGTTATATGACGGTGCTACTAATAAAAAAGGTGATGCAACACACGAAACTGCAATATGGTTTAGTGATAATGCAACATTAATAAATGGGACGTATCCAATCTCTTTTAGGGGAGGTTATTACCTTAATAGCATGCAAGCTGCAGGAATATTTAGTCATAGTCGAGCAACTGGAAACGCATCAATAAATCTTGGATTTCGAGTGTGTTTAATATGATTGAGATAGTTTTGTTTTAGATATCAATAACAAATGATATAAATTAAAAAACGTAAACAAATTTATAGATAAATTCATGTAGGGGTCGTTGTCCTTGATGGCTCGTACTATGGAAATATAAATAGTTTGCAAAATAAAAAATGGAGGAAGAAAGAATGAAAACAAGCAAAATTTTATTAATAATATGTATAATAATTGTATTAGGATTATTAGCCTTTTTAGGATATGGTTATTATAAAAAATTAACATTAAAAGTAGAAAATCCAATAGTAACAATGGAAATAGCAGATTATGGAACTGTAAAAATAGAATTATACCCAGATGTTGCACCAAACACAGTAACAAATTTCATTAAATTAATAAATGATGGATATTATAATGGATTAACCTTCCATAGAACAATTCCAGACTTTATGATACAAGGTGGAGATAAAGCAGGAACCGGTTCTGGTAAAGAAACATTTTGTATAGAAGGTGAATTTAGTAAAAACGGAATTACAAATGATTTGAAACATGAAAGAGGAGTTATATCTATGGCTAGAGCAGATTATAGTTATTATGGACTAGCTAAAGAAGGATATAATTCAGCATCTACACAATTTTTCATAGTAACAGGAAATGAAAGCGGAAACTCTTTGGATGCTTCATATGCAGGATTTGGTAAGGTTATAGAAGGAATGGAAACTGTAGATAAAATTCAAAATGCAGAAGTTACATATAGAAGCTCAGAATTAGCAGCAGATGCAGAAGCACCAAAAGATGAAAATGGAAATACGATCACAGCAGATAAACCATTAAATCCACCAGTAATAACAAGTATGAAGGTAGATACATTTGGTGTAAATTATGGAGAACCAGAAAGAAAAGAACCATTTGATATAAATTCATATTTTATGCAAATGTACGGAATGTAATTCAAACATATTGTAAATAAAATTGTAAGGGCGTATTGTATACGCCCGTAAAATTATAAAATGGGAGGGAAAAAAATGACATTTGTAGAAGGACTAAAACAAAGAGCAAAGCAAAATAAGAAAACAATTGTATTACCTGAGGCTACAGATATAAGAGTTCTAAAGGCAACACAAAAAATATTAGAAGAAGATTTTGCAAATATTATACTAGTTGGAAACAATGAAGATATATCGAAAATAGCTTCTGAAAATGAAATTGATATTTCAAAAGCTCAAATAGTTAACCCTTTAACTTCTGAAAAATATGAAGAGTACATTAATGCTTTTTATGAATTAAGAAAAGAAAAAGGAATGACACAAGAAAAATCTAAAGAATTAATGTTAGACCCAGTATTCTTTGGAATGATGTTAGTAAAAACAAATTTTGCAGATGGATTAGTTTCTGGAGCAATTCATTCAACATCAGATACTTTAAGGCCAGCATTACAAATATTAAAAACAAAACCAGGAACAAAACTTGTATCTGCATTTTTTTTAATGAATGTACCAAATTGTGAATATGGAGAAAATGGAATTTTTGTTTTTGCAGATTGCGGCTTAAATATAAACCCCAATAATGAAGAATTAAGTGAAATAGCTATTTCTTCAGCAGAAAGTTACAAATTGCTTGTAGAAAAAGAACCTAAAGTAGCAATGTTATCTTTTTCAACATATGGAAGTGCAAAGTCTGAGCTTGTAGATAAAGTAAAAGAAGCAACAGAATTTGTAAAAACAAAAGTGCCAGAGCTTTTAATAGATGGGGAATTACAATTAGATGCTGCAATTATTCCAGAAGTTGCACAAATGAAAGCAAAAGAAAGCAAAGTTGCAGGAAAAGCCAATGTATTAGTATTTCCAAACTTAGATGCAGGAAATATAGGATATAAGTTAGTACAGCGTTTAGCAAAAGCTGAGGCATATGGACCAATATGTCAAGGAATAGCAAAACCAGTAAATGATTTATCTCGTGGGTGTAGTGCAGAAGATATTATTGGAGTTGTTGCTATAACAGCAGTACAAGCACAATAGAATGTATTGCAAACAATCCGCCAAATCTCGTCGGTGATAATATGTTTTCTTTTCTCCTCGTTGCTCGAAAAGAAAAATATATCACCTGCGTTTGGCTATTGTATTGCAAAATTGTAGAGGTCGGCGTCCCCGACGACCCGCAAAAGAAATTGTAAATAAAACCTGTGGGTAGCAGGGTTTCATCTCTGCCAGAAAATAAAATATATTGCAAATTTGTAGGGGCGTATTGCATACGCCCAAAAAATATTATAAAATAAGAAAATATATAAAAATATTAGGAGGAAGAAAATGAAAATATTAGTATTAAACTGTGGAAGTTCATCATTAAAATATCAATTAATAGATATGGAAAATGAAGAAGTAATGGCAAGTGGAAATTACGAAAGAATAGGTGTAGGAGAATCATTTTTAACACATAAAGTAAATGGAGAAAAATTCAAATTTGAGCATCCAGTAGATAATCATGACCAAGCAATAAAACTTGTAATGGAGCAATTTACAGATGCAGACCATGGAGTTATTTCAACATTAGATGAGATAAACGCAATAGGACATAGAATAGTGCATGGAGGAGAAAAATTTACAAAATCTGCAATAGTTACAGACGAAGTTGTAGAAGGTATAAAAGATGCAATAAAATTTGCACCACTTCATAATCCGGCACATTTACAAGGAATAGAAGCATGTATTAAAGAACTACCAGGAAAACCAAATGTAGTAGTATTTGATACAGCATTTCATCAAACAATGCCAAAAGAGCATTATATATATCCAATACCATATGAATATTATGAAAAATATGGTATTCGTAAATATGGAGCACATGGAACATCACATAAATATGTATCTAGAAGAATTGCAGAGCTTTTAGGAAAACCAGTAGAAGAACTAAAAATAGTTAATTGCCATATAGGACAAGGTGCAAGTTTATGTGCAATACAAAATGGGAAATGTATAGATACAAGTATGGGGTTAACACCATTAGGTGGAATAGCTATGGGAAGTAGAAGTGGAGATTTAGATCCATCTGTAGTTACATATATAATGGAAAAAGAGAATTTAACACCAGCAGAAATGAATGCAATATTAAACAAAAAATCTGGATTATTAGCTCTATCTGGAATATCTGCAGATAATAGAGATATAGAAGAAGCAGCAGCACAAGGAGATGAAAGAGCAATATTTGCATTAAAAGAATATGCATATATAATAGCACAATACATTGGAAAATATGCAGTTGCAATGAATGGAGTAGATGTAATAACATTTACAGCAGGAGTTGGAGAAAGAGGACCAATAACAAGAGAAGACGTATGTAGTTATTTAGAATTTATGGGAGTAGAATTAGATAAAGAATTAAACAAAGTAAAAGCAGTGGAAAGAGAAATATCTGCACCTAATTCAAAAGTAAAAGTATGGATAGTACCAACAGAAGAAGAATTAATGATAGCAAGAGAAACATTAGAATTAATAAAATAATAAAGGAAAACAGATTAATTGTATTTAATTCAAATAAAATATATAAATTTTTCAAAAATGCTCGTTCAAAAAATTATCACAGAAACTCTAAAAAAATATCATGGCACCCTTCCAAGACAAGCTTGAACTCTTTCCATGAAATTTTTCAAGAGCTTCTAGCTCAATTTTTATCAATGCGCTTTTTTCAAAATTTAATATTTTATTTTATACAAATTATATTATAATTTGTAGGGGTCGGCGTCCTCGACGACCCGCAAACATATTTATAATATATTACAAATTTGCATATACCCAAAAATAAAACATTCAAGGAGGAAAAAATGAAAATATTAGTATTAAACTGTGGAAGTTCATCATTGAAATATCAATTAATAAACATGGAAGATGAGTCTGTAATGGCAAAAGGAAATTACGAAAGAATTGGAGAAGATGCAGCTTTTCTAACCCATAAGGTAGCAGACAAAAAATATGTAAAAAACCAAAAAGTTATGAATCATGATGAAGCTTTAGGAATAATAATGCAAGAGTTAACAAATTCAGAATATGGAGTTATTTCAGATTTGAATGAAATAAGTGCAGTAGGACATAGAATAGTGCATGGAGGAGAAATTTTTGATAAATCTGTACTTGTTACAGAAAAAGTAATTGAGCAAATACAAGAATGTGCTGTTCTAGCACCACTTCACAATCCAGCAGCAATATTAGGAATTCGTGCTTGTCAAAGAGAAATGCCTGGAGTAAAAATGGTAACAGTATTTGATACAGCATTTCATCAAACAATGCCTAAATCAAGCTATTTATATCCAATACCATATACATATTATGAGAATTTGCGTGTTCGTAAATATGGAGCACACGGAACATCACATCAATATGTTTCAAAAATATGTGCTAATTTGATGAATAAGAATATTGAAGATTTAAAAATTGTAACATGTCATTTAGGACAAGGCGCAAGTATTTGTGCAGTGGATGGAGGAAAATGTATAGACACAAGTATGGGACTTAGCCCATTAGGTGGAATAGCAATGGTAACAAGGTCTGGGGATTTAGATCCATCTGTAGTTACATATATAATGGAAAAAGAAAATTTAACACCAGTAGAAATGAATACAATATTAAATAAAAAATCAGGAATATCTGCAATTGCAAAATTAGTACCAGATTTTAGAGAAATAGAAAATGCTTCTTTTGAAAATGATGAAGCAAAAACAGCAGTTGAAATATTTAATAAAACAGTTGCGCAATTTATAGCAAAATATGCAACTGAAATGAAGGGTATAGATGCAGTTGTTTTCACAGGTGGAATAGGTGAAAATCAAATAAATGTAAGAAAAAGTATATGTGAATATTTAGAATTTATGGGACTAAAAATAGATGTTAATGCAAATAATGTAAAAGGTGAAGAAACAGAAATTTCTACAGAAGACTCAAAGATAAAGGCATATATTATTCCAACAAATGAGGAACTTGTAATAGCAAGAGATACATTGGCATTAGTAAAATAGAAATTAAGGAGGCAGAGATGAAAATACTAATAATAGGAGATATTGTAGGTGAAACAGGATTAAAAAAGCTTAGAGAAATATTACCTAAAATGAGAAAAGAGCAAAATATAGATTTCATAATAGCAAATGGAGAAAATTCAGCTGAAGGTATGGGAATAACTGCAAATATCTTTAATGAATTATTAGCTTTAGGAGTAAATGTTGTTACAATGGGAAACCATACATGGGGTAAAAAAGATATTTTTTCTATAATAGATAATAAACAATTATTGAGACCAGCTAATTATTCAAAAAATGTATTAGGAAATAAATATGGAATTTACGAATGCAATAATAAAAAAATAGCTGTTATAAATTTAATTGGTAGAGTAGATATGAATGTGTTATCTGATAATCCTTTTACAGCAATAGAAGAAATACTAAACCAAATAAAAGGTAAATCAGATATTACAATAATAGATTTTCATGCTGAAGCAACAGCAGAAAAAATAGCATTATCTTATTTCTTAGATGGTAAAGTTACAGCAATATTTGGTACGCATACACATGTTCAAACTGCAGATGAAAAGGTGCTAGAAGGCGGAACAGCATATATAACAGATGTAGGTATGACAGGACCTAAGAAATCTGTAATTGGTATGGAGGTAAGTGCTTCAATTAAAAGATTTTTAACATCACTTCCAGAAAGATATAAAATAAGTGCAGATAAAGAGTCAATTCTTAATGGATGCATAATAGAAATAAATGATGAAAATTGTCGAGCAGAAAAAATTACTAGAATAAATATGTAGAAAACTGCGAAAAATGTATATTTTTCACGACGAAAATTTCCTTTTTTTACCAAAAATCTATAGACAATTTGTTAACTATATAATATAAATATGTATGTAACAAATGAAACAAAAAAATAGAAAGTAGGAGGCAAAAAAATGGAAGTTTTAAAGATTTCATCAAAATCAAATCCAAATTCTGTAGCGGGAGCAATTGCTGGATTGGTTAAAGAAACTAGTAAAGCAGAAATGCAAGCAATTGGAGCAGGAGCTTTAAACCAAGCTGTAAAAGCTGTAGCAATAGCGAGAGGATTTGTAGCACCATCAGGAGTAGACTTAGTTTGTATCCCTGCATTTGCAGAGGTAGAAGTAGAGGGGGAGAATAGAACTGGAATGAAGCTTATAATAGAGTCTCGAAAATAAAGTTGCTATATTAACCAAAGTATATAATAAAGGGCTATATAAAATAGCTCTTTTTTGTATTTACAATTATATCGTAAACAACCCGTCAAATCTTGTCGGTGATAATATGTTTGGATATTGCATTTAAAATTGCAGAAATTGCGTCTTCCGCAACGTATAAATAATTAGGCAAAAGCATTGAAAAAAACTTCAAAATAGTATATTATACTGAGAAAGGAAGTGATTTTTTGAGAGGCAATGCTTTAAGATTAATTTTTATTATATTTCTAATTGTATTAGTAATAGTAACAATATATATAGTAAAACAACAAGAATTAAATTCAAAAAAAACACAAGAACAAGATATAACACCAGAATATATTAGAATACTTCCAACAATGAATTTAGCAATAGCTGAATTTGACACAATGAATCCAATAATAAGTAAGAACAAAAATGTTCAAGATATTTCAAGAATAATATATGAGCCTTTAATAAATATAACAAGCGATTATAAAACAGAGCAATGTATAGCTTCAGAATGGTCATTGATAGAGAATCAGGATTATATAATAAAATTAGGAGATAAGAAGTTTAGCAACGGGAATGCAGTAACTTCAAATGATGTAAAATATACAATAGAAAAAATAAAAGGAAATGCGAATTCAGTGTATTCGAATAACGTTAAATACATAGAAAACATTGAAGTATTGGATGAAAAGACTATAAAAATAAAATTAAATAGACAAGTTCCTTTTTTTGAATATTATTTAACCTTTCCAATAATTGAAAAGAATGCTTATAATGACAATATGCCAATAGGTAGTGGAAAATATAAGGTAGATACAATAAATGAAAGTGAAATAGTATTAGTTCAAAATTACAATAATTGTACAGACAAATATAAAATAGAAAAAATTATAGTTAAGCTATATTCATCTATGGGTGAAGTTTATAATAGCTTTAAAATGGGTAAAGTAGATTTAATAAATACAGAAAATGTTAATTATGAGGATTATGTTGGAAAAATAGGATATAGCGTAAAAAATATAGTAGGGAATGATTTTTGCTATATTGCAATAAATACGGAAAAAGATGGACTATCTTCAAAGGAAGTAAGACAAGCTATACAAATGTACATAGATAGAACTAATATTGTGTCAAGTATTTACAATAATAAATATATATTAGCAAATTTTCCATTAGACTATAACAATTATATATATGAAGGACAAAGTTATTCTATAAACTATGATGTAGTAGAAGCTAGAAGCATTTTATTAAAAAACGGATGGGTTCAAAAAGAAGCAATATGGGAAAAAACTAAAGACGATATTGCAAGTAAATTAGAATTAAAAATGATAGTTATTGATGATAACAATAAGATAGGTACGGTTGCAGAAAATATTAAAAATCAGTTAGAACAATTTGGAATAAAAATAAATATAAATAAAATTCCTAGAGCTCAATTGAACGACTACATATATTCACAAGAGTATGATTTGATTTTGAATAATGAATATATGTCAGTATCACCAGATTTAAGTAAATACATAGGAGATAACAATTTATCAAATTATTCAAACGAAGAAATTAGGCAACTATTAAAAGAAGCAGAGGACATAAAGAATTATAAAGATTTAAAAGAAAAATACAACAGAATTATTAATGTCTATGATAGTGAAATACCTATTATACCATTATATTTTAGCACAAATAACATATTATATAATTCAAATTTAATGGGGGATATAACACCAAACATATATAATGTTTTTTATAATATAGAAAATTGGTATGTAGAAAGTAAAACAAAATAATTGCGAAAAAATGTTCGAAAAAATTTGCAAAAAGTATTGACAAAAAAAATTAATCATATATAATAATTACAAACATACGTTTGAAGAAAGAAAGTAGGAGGAATTACGGATGAGTAAAGAAAATGAAGAAAAAAGAAAAGCTTTGGAAGCAGCATTAGGACAAATAGAAAAACAATTTGGTAAAGGTTCAGTAATGAAACTAGGAGATTACCAAGAAATGAATATAGAAGCAATACCAACAGGAGCATTAAGCTTAGATGTAGCATTAGGAATAGGTGGAATACCTAGAGGTAGAATAATAGAAGTATTTGGACCAGAATCTTCAGGAAAAACAACATTAGCATTACATATGATAGCTGAAGCACAAAAATTAGGTGGAGAAGCAGCATTTATAGATGCAGAACACGCATTAGACCCTATATATGCAAAACACTTAGGAGTAGATATAGATAACTTAATAGTTTCACAGCCAGATACAGGCGAGCAAGCATTAGAAATAGCAGAAGCATTAACAAGAAGTGGTGCTATAGATATTATAGTTGTAGACTCTGTTGCAGCACTAGTTCCAAAGGCAGAAATAGATGGAGATATGGGAGATGCACATGTTGGCTTACAAGCAAGGCTTATGTCTCAAGCATTGAGAAAATTAGCAGGTGTCATAAACAAATCTAAAACAGTTATTGTATTTATAAACCAATTAAGAGAAAAAGTAGGAATTATGTTTGGAAATCCAGAAGTAACTCCAGGAGGTAGAGCACTTAAATTCTATTCTTCTGTTAGATTAGATATTAGAAAAATTGAAAATATTAAAACAGAAGGAGAAGTTGTAGGAAGTAGAACAAGAGTTAAAGTAATTAAAAATAAAGTTGCACCACCATTTAGAGAAACAGAGTTCGACATAGTATATGGAAAAGGTATATCTAAAGAAGGAAACATATTAGACTTAGCAGTTACACTAGAAATAGTAGAAAAGAGTGGAGCATGGTTTAGTTACAATGGAGAAAGAATAGGTCAAGGAAGAGAAAACGTAAAAACATATTTACATGACCATCCAGAAATATTAGAAGAATTAGAAAAGAAAATAAGAGATAACTTTTCACAAGCATTTGAAAAAAGCTTAGCAGATGATATTAAACCAGAAGACGAAGAATAAAAACGCAAATAAAATGATGAACATATTGTCAAATGTAGGGGTCGGCGTCTTCGACGACCCGCAAGAAAAATAATGAACATATTGCAAAATGTAGGGGCGTATTGTATACGCCCAGTTGGAGAAAAAATATGAATTCAATAGAAGAATATGATGTTTTAAAAACTAAAGTATTAAAATACGTTCTATTCAAAAAAAGAACAGAAAGAGAAGTTAGACAAAAATTTTCCGAAAATGCTGGCAATTTATTGGAAGATGTTATAGAATATTTAAAGCAAGAAAAATATATAGATGATGAGAACTATATAGTAAGAAGTGTTAATGAATATATAAACTTAAAAAACTTATCATTAAAAGAGCTAAAATATAAGCTTTTAACTAAAGGAATAAGTAAAGACTTAATAGAAAATTATATTTTTAATAATAGAGAAGATTTATTAGAATATGAGTTTAAATCAGCTACAAACATATTAGTAAAAAAGGAAAACTTATTACCAAAGGAAGAAATAATAAATTACTTACGAAAAAAAGGATATTTAGAAGAGACCATAAAAAACATATAGAATATAAATTACTAAAATATTACAAGGGGTATGAAATGAACAATATTTTAACATTAGAAACAAATAAATATGCAATAAGACTAGATAATTTCGAAGGTCCATTAGATTTATTATGTCATTTGGTAGATAAAAATAAAATGAATATAAACGAAGTAAACATTAGTGAAATAACAGATCAATACATTGAATATATTAACAAGATGGAGGAGCTAAATTTAGATGTTACTAGTGAATTTATTGTAATGGCTTCAACACTATTATATATTAAATCTAAAAGTTTATTACCAAACCAAATAGATGATGAAGCAGAACTTACAGAAGAACAATTAATTCAAAGAATTATAGAGTATAAAAAATATAAAGAAATTTCAAAAGCTTTAAAAGAAAAATTTGAAGTATATTCAAAAAGATTTTATAAATTCCCAGATAAAATAGAATTACCAAAGCAAAAGTTAGAAACAACTTATGTAATGGGAATATTGCCAGAAAAATATAGAGAATTAATTAATAGAAACAAAGAAAAGATAAATGTAAATGCTGCAAACATTGAAAAAATAGCAATTACTGAAACTGTTAGCGTTTCAAGTAAAGTAAAAGACATTTTGAGAGAGCTAATTAGAAAACCAAGTTTTGTATTTAATAAATTGTTTTCTATAAATAAGTGTAAAAAGGTAGAGGTTGTAACAGCTTTTACAGGATTACTAGAACTTACAAGAAGAAATAAAGTAAATGCCGAGCAAGAAGTTATTTTTGGAGATATAATAGTAAAAAAATCAAAAAGGAATTAAGTTTAAAAAAGTAATGTAATGGGAAGAATAGTATCATAGGAGATTTATTGTATGATACTATTCTTTATTTTGTATACAATTTTAATATTAATATTATTACTAATATTTTTATTACTAGTTTCAACAGTAAAAATAAATGTACAAAAACTTAATCTAACAAATGAATATCAAAAATTAATATATACTTATGAAATAATTGTTGGATTGTACATTTTTAATAAAATTCCACTATTTAAAATATATATTAATCCAGAAAAGATTAAAAAGCCAAAGTATCAAAAAATTCTTTCAAGAATTAATATAGTTAATAAAAAAAATAAAGTGGATATTGAAATATTTAATAATGAAATTTCTTTTACAAAATTTATATCTTTAGTAATAAAAAAGTTAAATTTTGAATTTTCAAAGTTTCAATTAGATATAAAAATAGGAACTAAAGATTGTGTAATAACATCTTTTGCAGTATTTGGAGTATCAACAGCAATTTCGTTTTTATTAGCGAAAACAATTAAAAAGTATAATTCAGAACTTCATAAATATGTTGTAAGACCATTATATGGTGAAAACAACATCTTAAAAATTAACTTGAATTGTATAATTAACCTAAAAATGGTACATATTATAAATATAATATATATCTATTTAAAACAGGAAAGAAGGAATAAAAATGAGCGAACATCCAATAGAAGGTCTTATGGTTACAGCCATGAATAGCATACAAGAAATGATAGATGTTAATACAATAATAGGAGAGCCAATAGAAACAGCAAATGGGATTTTAATAATACCAATTTCTAAAGTTTCATTTGGATTTGCAGCAGGTGGAAGTGAATTTAAAGGTGAAACAGTAGATGAGTATACAAAAAAGGAAAAAGAAGAAGCAATACAATATAGATTACCATTTGGAGGAGGAAGTGGAGCAGGAGTAAATATAAGTCCAGTAGCATTTTTAGTGGTACAAGATGGAGGAGTAAAACTATTACCAGTAACACATTCATCTTCAATAGACAAGCTATTAGACTATGTGCCAGATGTGGTGGAAAAGATAGATGCATTATTAACAAAATTAGTATCTAAAATGCAAGATAAAGAAGACATAGAAGATAATATACAAGAAGAAATAGAAGAGGACGAATAAGATAATATTAATATGATGCTGAGCGAAAGCCTACCGTTGTCATTGCAATCTGTAGGTAGGCAACGTCCTCAACGACCCGCGATATGAAATATATCTGCGTTTTCAACTACTATATTGCTAAAAAAATTGCCAAAAACCTCCGTCCCCATTGGCAATTTTTTTAATTTCTTTAAGGGGCGTATTGTATACGCCCTTTTCAAATAAAATAAAACATAATTTTTTAAAATCATTGAAAAATATTTTTTACTATGATAAACTTTAATTGTAAAATCAAATGAAAAGGAGATGCAAAATAAATGGCAAAGAAAATTGACAAATCAAAATTATTTGGAAGAGTAATGGCTGGAATTTTAGCAGGATTAATGGTTTTTGGAAGTGTTGCAACACTTTTATTTTATATCTTTTCAAAATAGGAGATAAATATGTTAGAAAATTTTAATATAGCAATGAATAATTTTTATCAAGAAAATATACTGGGCTACATAGATTTATTATATAAATATCCAGTAAAATTAATAGCGTTAGTTTTAGATATACTAATTGTTACATTTTTAATAATTAAATTAGTTAAAATTGTTAAAGGAACAAGAGCATGGCAACTTCTAAAAGGAATAGCTTTCCTAGTAGTTGCAACAGCGGTAAGTTCTTTACTTGGATTAAAAATATTAAATTACATACTAACTTCATTTATGACATATGGGGTTTTAGTTATTATAGTTATATTTCAACCAGAATTGCGTAGGGGATTAGAACAATTAGGAACAAGCAAATTAACACGTTTTTTTGGAATGGATAAAGAAATTGAAAGCAAAATAAAGGAAAATATTTATAGAATTGTTATTGCTACTACAGAACTTGCAAAAACTAAAACAGGTGCATTAATAGTAATTGAAAGAGATATTAAGTTAAAAGATATAATAGACACTGGAATTGCTATAGATTCAGAAATTTCTCCACAATTATTAGTTAATATATTTGTGCCAAACACACCGTTGCATGATGGAGCAGTTATAATAAGTGATAACAAAATTAAAGCTGCAGCATGTATGCTTCCACTTGCAGATGATAAAGCAATTGCAAGAGAACTTGGAACAAGGCATAGAGCAGCATGCGGGATGTCTAATGAATCTGATGCAATAGTTATAGTTGTTTCAGAAGAAACTGGAAAAATCTCAATCGCTAAAGATGGAACATTAATTGCTGACGTTAAAGAAGAAACTCTTAAAAAGATATTGATAAAAAATGTAATAACAAATGAATTTACAGAAAAGAGAAAAGAAAAAATAGACAAATTAAAAGGAAAGTTCCATAAGAATTAGGTGAATAATTGTGAGAAATATTAAATTGGTAATAGAATATGATGGAAAAGGCTTTAATGGATGGCAAAAGCAACCTAATAAAGCAAATATTCAAGGCGAAATAGAAAATGCAATAAAGCAAATAACAGGTGAAGAAGTAGAATTATATGCTTCTCGGTAGAACAGATGCTGGTGTACATGCATTAGGTCAAGTTGCAAATTTTAAAATAGAAAGTAAAATTCCAATTGAAAAAATTGCTATTGCATTAAATTCACAGTTGAAAAAAAGTATTGTTGTAAAATCTGCTGAAGAAGTTGATGAAAAATTTCATTCAAGATACAATTGTAAAGAGAAGACATATAAATATATAATAAACAATTCACCTTACGGAACAGCAATATACAGAGATTTAGAATACCATATGCCAATAAAACTTGATGTTGAAAAAATGAAGGAAGCTATAAAATTTTTTGAAGGAGAACATGATTTTAAGGCTTTCAAATCTAGTGGAACTAGTAGCAAAAGCAGTGTAAGAATAATTAAAAAAGCAGAAGTTATACAAGAAAGTGAAAGAATAATAATTAGATTAACAGGAAATGGATTCTTATATAATATGGTGAGAATTATTTCTGGAACTTTAGTAGATGTTGGTTTAGGTAAGATTCAACCTGAACAAATTAAAGAAATAATAGAGTCAAAAGACAGGACAAAAGCTGGAAAAACTTTACCAGCACATGGTTTATATTTAGTAGAAGTATATTACAAGTAACAAAATTAATAATGAATTCATATAATACTACATAAGAGGAGGTAGTTTATGGATACATTATTAATTTTTTTTGCGTTACCAATAGCTACAATAATAATAGCTGCAATATTACAAAAAGTACTTAATTCGCCAATTTCAGTTGCGGCATTAGTTTTTGCAATATATCTTATAGTTACATTTGCAGCATTTGATATAGAGTTTTTAATAGCTACAATTGTATATACTGTGCTTGCATATATAACTGCATTACTGGTTAAATTTATAAAAAGGTGCATTTGTATGGAAAACAATAATAACATATGTGATGTGCTAGAAGATACATCAAACACTACAAATATGTGTAATTGTAGGTGCAGAAGAAGATAAAATCGAGCTAAGAAACTTAGCTCGATTTTGATTTTCAAAAATATTAGTTTCCTAAGGAGGAAATCCTAATATTTTTTGATTTAAAGGGCAGTCACAACATGGATGAACCTCAAAAGTTTCATTGATTTCAAGATGTTCATAGAGAAGTCTGTCTAAGACTGTACATGTAACATCAAACTGCGGTTCACCTTTGTTCGAATTTTTTTCGCGAGAAAGCTGGAATCCGAAACAGTTGTTGCAAACCATTTAATCACCCTTTTCAATATTATTGAATTGGCTATGCCAAATTCAAATAGATTATATCAAGTATTTATGTAAAATACAATACTTGAATAAAAAAAATAAATGTGATATAAGTATTATGGTGATTTTATGAGATTAGATAAATTCTTAAAAGTGAGCAGAGTAATAAAAAGAAGAACAGTTGCAAATGAAGTTGCAGATGCTGGTAGAGTTATAGTAAATGGTAAAACAGTTAAACCTAGTTATGATGTAAAACCAGGGGATATAATAGAAATAAAATTTGGAGATAAAATATCAAAATTTCAAATAGTAAATATACCTAAAGTAGCAACAAAAAATATAGATGAAATAATAAAAATTGTAGAATAAGGAGAAACATATGTCAGGGTTTGTTCATTTACATGTGCATAGTGAATTTAGTTTGTTAGATGGTGCTAATAGAATAAAAGATTTACCAGTAAGGGCAAAAGAACTTGGTATGAGTGCTATTGCTCTTACTGACCATGGAGTTATGTTCGGAGCGATAGACTTCTATAAAGCATGTAAAAAAGAAGGAATAAAACCAGTAATAGGTTGTGAAGTGTATGTTGCACCTAGAACTAGGTTTGATAAAGAACCTAATATAGATAATAAATATAATCATTTAATTTTACTTGCAAAAAACAATAATGGATATAAGAATTTAACAAAATTAGTTTCAATAGGTTTTACACAAGGGTATTACTATAAGCCACGTATAGACTTAGAAACTTTGGAAAAATATCATGAAGATTTAATATGCTGTAGTGCTTGTTTAGCAGGAAGCGTACCACAGGCAATATTGGAAGGCAATATGGAAAAAGCAGAAGAAACAATATTATGGTATAAAGATTTATTTAAGGATGACTATTATTTAGAGATACAGAATAATGGATTAAAAGAACAGGTATTAGTAAACCAAAAACTTGTAGAGCTTTCAAAAAAATTGAATATACCATTAGTTGCAACAAATGATTCACATTACTTAAAAAGAGAAGATGCATATAGCCACGAAATTTTGTTATGCATTCAAACTGGCAAAAAAATGACAGACTTAGATAGAATGCGTTTTGAAACAGATGAGTTCTATGTAAAAAGTCCAGAAGAAATGGGAGAATACTTTAAAAATATTCCAGAAGCACTAGAAAACACAGTAAAAGTAGCTGAGAAGTGTAATGTAGATTTTGAATTTGGAAATACAATTTTGCCAAACTATGATGTACCAGCAGAATATGAAACACATTATGATTATTTGAAAAAAATAGCATATGATGGTTTGGAAAAAAGATATGGCGAAAGCGTATCACAAGAAATAATAGATAGATTAGAATATGAGTTATCTGTAATTAAAAAGATGGGATATGTTGATTATTTTCTTATCGTATGGGATTTTATTAATTACGCAAGACAACAAAATATACCAGTAGGTCCAGGGCGTGGTTCAGGAGCAGGTTCTATAGTAGCATATAGCGTTGGAATAACAGATGTAGATCCAATTAAATTTAATTTACTGTTTGAAAGATTTTTAAATCCAGATAGAATAAGTATGCCAGATTTTGATATAGATTTTTGTTATGAAAGAAGACAAGAAGTTATAGATTATGTTGCAAGAAAATATGGTGAGGACCATGTATCACAAATAATTACGTTTGGAACAATGTCTGCAAGAATGGTAATAAGAGATGTCGGTAGAGTTTTAGATATTCCATATGCACAAGCTGATATGTTAGCTAAAATGATACCAAATGAAATTCATATAACAATTAGTAAGGCGTTAGAACAAAATAGAGAATTAAAAGAATTGTATGAATCAGATGAAAGTATAAAAAATGTATTAGATATTGCGATGAAGTTAGAAGGATTACCAAGACAAGCTTCAACACATGCATGTGGAGTTGTAATAACGAAAGAGCCAGTAGATACTTATGTGCCACTTTATGTAAGAGATAATTCAATATCAACACAATATATAATGACAACCCTAGAAGAACTAGGTTTATTAAAAATGGACTTTTTAGGATTGCGTACATTAACTGTAATTGAAGATGCAATAAAGTTGGTTAAAAAATGTAGAGGAATAGATGTACAATTCGATAAAGAGATGAATGATTCAAATGTATATAAATTATGGCAAGATGGAAAAACTGTTGGAATATTCCAATTTGAGAGCGCTGGTATGACTAACTTTATGAAGGAATTAAAACCAGATAGTTTAGAGGATATAATAGCAGGAGTTTCACTTTACAGACCTGGACCAATGGACCAAATTCCAAGATATATAAAAAATAAATTGCATCCAGAAACTGCAGAATATACACATAAAGCATTGGAGCCAATATTAAATGTAACTTATGGATGTATGGTTTACCAAGAGCAAGTTATGCAAATTGTAAGAGATTTAGCAGGATATTCGTTAGGTAGAGCAGATTTAGTAAGAAGAGCAATGGGTAAGAAAAAATTAGATGTAATGGCAAAGGAAAGAGAATATTTTATTCATGGACAAATAGATGAAAATGGAAATGTTATAATTCCAGGTTGCATAAGAAATGGTATAGATGAAGCTTCTGCAAATAGAATTTTTGATGAAATGTCAGAGTTTGCAAAATATGCATTTAATAAATCTCATGCAGCGGCATATGCAGTTGTATCATACAGAACAGCATATTTGAAAACATATTATAAACCAGAATTTATGGCTGCAACTTTGAATAGCTTTTTGGGAAATTTAGATAAAATTCCAGCATATATAAATGAATGTAAAGATATGGGAGTGGAAATTTTAAAGCCAGATATAAATAAAAGTTATACCAAATTTGCAGTATATGGAAATCAAATTAGATTTGGCTTAGGTAGTATAAAAAATGTAGGAATTGCTGCAGTAGAGGCAATTGTTAAAGAAAGAAAACAAAACGGAGATTATAAAAGCTTTACAGATTTTTGTGAAAGAATTGGTGAAGAAGCGGTAAATAAAAAATGTATAGAGTGTTTAATAAAAGCAGGATGTTTTGATGAATTTGGAATAAATAGAGCTACATTAGTTGCATCACATGAAAATATTATAGATTCTATAAATAATTCAACGAAAAAATCTTTAAAAGGACAAGTTACATTATTTGATTTAACTACAACAGAAGATAATAACATAGAAGAAATGAAATATTCATTTACCGAACAAGAAGAATATAACAGTAAAGAACTATTATCTTTAGAAAAAGAAATGCTAGGAATATATATATCTGGACATCCTTTAGATAAAATGAGAGATAAAATAGAAAAATACTCTAATGTAAATTCTTTACAAATGAAAGAAAATGGAGAAGGACAATTAAAAGATGGGCAACAAGTGAAATTTGTAGGAATAGTAACTTCAATAAAGAAAAAGTACACAAAAAAGAACACATTAATGGCATTTGTAACAATAGAAGATTTATATGGAAGTATAGAAATAATAGTATTTGATAGTTGCTTTAGCAGAAGCACAGAGGCATTAATAGAAGACAATATAGTAATTGTAGAAGGTAGACTAAGTATAAGAGAAGATGAAGAAACAAAAGTAGTGGCAAATAATATTAAAGAATTAAAAGAAGAGAATAAAAAGGAATTAATAATAAATGTAACAAATTTAAGTGAAGAAAATAAAAAAAGATTAAAAGGAATATTGAAATTTTTTAATGGAGAGAAAAATAATACTCCAGTAAAAATACAAATAGGTACTGAAATGAAAAGTGCAGGGAGTATATATCTAACAGAAGAAATTTATAAAGAAATTGAACAAATAATAGGGGAAGAAAATGTAAAGCTACAACAATAATAATTAGTAAACGCAGGTAATATGTTTCTATTTGTAAAAAACATATTATCTGCGTTTTGCTGATATATTAAAAAAATAAACTCTAGTATAATTCATTAGCCTGTTCTTGAGAAATTGCATTGCCTTCTAAAAAGACAGTTATTGCATTTTCCCTTACAGCTGCATTTTCAATGCCTTTTATGTAATTTATTACTCCAGAAGTAGCATCTGCATCTACTGGAAATAGTGTTACAGAAGCTATTTTGGATATCCCATAACAAATTGCTATTATAATAATGAAAATAATTAAAATAATAATACGTTTTTTATTCATTAGTTATTCTTCCTTCTTTAACAATTTATCAACTAGTTTAATCTTATATATATTATATAAGATTAAAAAACTATTTATCAATAGTTTTTGACAAACGGTCTTATAAATTGACAAACGGATTTACAAATAATAAGGGGAATTTTCTTGACAGTTTTTACTCTTATTCTTCTATTATTATTTTCTGTGTATAATCTAAATTTGCGCTAGATTCAAATTCATATCCTAAAGTATAAATGTCTGTAGCATGAATATCTGTTAATAACATATTCTTTAGAATTTTATCTTTGCTTTTATCTTTTGTTTCATCCATAAATTTCTTTACAGATGTAATTATTGTTAATTTCTTATTTGCTTTAGCAATTTCAGACAAAAGTTTTTTTCCGTTTCCATTCATTCCAAGAACACGAATATATGGTGCAATTTTTTTAGAATCCTCCATATCTTGTTTAGTTATTCCAATTAATGCATATAGTAATATTCGCTGAATTCTAGATTGCGTATATCTTTTAGATTTTATTAAAGAGATTAAATCTGAAATATTATTGCAAGAATTTGCTGCATTTTTTATATTATATTCTAGTCCTTCGGAAACATCTGGTAAATCTGCAATTTCTTCAATAGACATTTTCCTTAAAGTGAATATGATTTCTTTCTCAAATTTTTGTATACTAGGAACAATTCTACCATGAGAAATTTCACTACTCAAAACACTATAAGAATCTTGTGGAATAAGATTTCTAACATTTTTATTCTTACAAATCATTTCTCTAAT
>CAZTHC010000002.1:0-52681 GCA_964613425.1 uncultured Lachnospiraceae bacterium | reverse complement strand
TAAAAATAATTGATCCAATAATGAGTATAGGTGTAGCAGCATTTATTTTAATAAACACATTAAAAAATTTGAAAAAAGTTTTAGACTTATTTTTAGAAAAAACACCTGATAATATAGATATAGATGAAATAAAAAGTCACTTATTAAAAATAGAAGGAGTAGAAGACGTTCACCATATACATGTATGGAGCATAGATGGATTTAATAATTATGCAACAATGCATATAGTTAGTAAAAGCAAAGAAATAGATAAAATAAAACATGAAATAAGAGAAGAGCTAGAAGAGCACAAAATATGTCATTGTATTTTAGAAACTGAAACAGAAGAGTGTTCAGAAAAAGAATGCAATCCACAACTTCACCAAGAAGAGGGACACCATCATCATCATTAAAAATTGCCAAAGGGGACGGAGGTTTTTGGCAATTTTGCAGTTGATAATCGCTTAGTTTAGTGTTATTATGTAGTTATTAAATTTTCGGAGGTCATAGAGATGAAATACGAGAAAACAGAAAAATATAATACAGATTTAATAAATCAAAAAATTATGGGGCCAAATCCATTAAAATTAGAGGAAGAACTTATGAAAAATAATAAGACAGCAGAAGGCTTAACTGTAATGGATTTAGGAAGTGGAGCAGGTATAACGTCAGTCTTTTTGGTAAAAGAATATGGCTTTATAGTATATGCAACAGATTTATGGAGTAATGCAGAAGAAAATAGAGAATTTTTTACTAAGATGGGGCTAACAAGTGAACAAATTATTCCTGTAAAGGCCGATGCAACGGAGCTTAAATATGAAAAGGAATTTTTTGACGCAGTTGTAAGTACAGATTCATACAATTATTTTGGTAGAGATGAGAAATATTTAGATGAAAAGCTTTTACCCTTTATAAAAAAAGGTGGGTATATTTATATAGTTGTTCCTGGAATGAAAAAAGATTGTCACAATAACATTTATAGAGAGCTGTTATTGTCTTGGACTCCTGAACAATTGGATTATATTCATGATATTGAATATTGGAAGAATATTATTTCAAAATCAAAAGATAGTGAAATTGTTTCAATATATGAAATGGAAAGCAATGAAGAATGTTGGAATGACTGGATAAAATGCAATAATGAATATGCTATAAATGATAGAAAAGCTATTGAAGCGGGAGCTTGTAAATACTTGAATTTTATTGCAATTATTTTAAAAAAGAAATAATTACCAATATAATAAAAAAGAACAATTTTGAAAAGATAAATTGCCAAAAACCTCCGTCCCCATTGGCAATTTCAACTGTGTCTAAATCTTTTGTTGTAGGCTCTGTGATTATTTTCCCTAGATAATTATATCGCGAACCATGGCATGGGCAATCCCATGTCTTTTCTAAATTGTTCCAAGAAAGCTCACAACCTAAGTGCTTACAGTATGGAATAACTGCAAATGGTTTTCCAGTTTCGTCTTTATATACTCCAAGTTTTTTACCGTTATAGTCTACAACTCCACCACTATTATTTGGCAAGTCTTCATATTTTAAATTAGCTGGAGAAAGTTTATTAATTGCTAATGAATATGCTGAAGTTTTAAGCATATTTCCAAATTCTTTGTTATTTTTAATAGGTTTCAATCTAGTTGCTGTGTATATGTTTTCGTAAGGGTTTTTATTTCCTATAATTTTGTCTGAGATTATTTTTGCAGCTACATGTGAAGTTGTCATTCCCCATTTTTTATATCCAGTTGCAACATACATATTAGGCAGAAAACTAGAAAATTCACCGATGTATGGAATTTTATCTAAACTAACACAATCTTCTGTCATCCATTTGTATTTAACTTTTGCATCTGGATAAATTGTTTTGATGTAGTTTTCTAAATTAGTATAACTACGTTCAATATCTACATTTGTTTCACCAGTTTTATGGCCAGAACCGCCAACAAGAAGTAGTTTTTTACCGTTATCTTGAACGATATTTCTAAAAGAAGTTGTTGGAGTATCACATGAAATAAACATGCCGTCAAACAATTCTTTTTTCGTTTCAATTCCTATAACATAAGAAGAATCTTGGTACATTTTTATAAAATACATTCCAGGAAAATTTTTTATAGGGTAATGAGATGCCATTACTAAGTATTTGCAAGAAACTTTATATCCATTACAATAAACCTCATATAAGTTGTTAATATGCTTAATGTCTGTAACTTTCGAATTTTCATAAATTTTATTATTGTTATTAATTAATATAGGTAAAAGAGAAAGTAAGTATTTTCTAGGATGAAATTGAGCTTGATTGTGAAACTTCACAGCAGATGAAATTTCAAATGGAAGAGGGGAAGAAGTTACATATTCTGCATTTCCACCAAATGAATTTATGCTAGAAACTTCATCAGAAATTTTTAAATTGTTATTCTTATCACAAGTATACACATAAGAATCTTCAAAACAAAAGTCACAGTTTATATTTTCAGAATCAATAATACTTTTAATTAAAGAAATGGCCTCTTCATTAGAGTTATAGTATGCTTTAGCTGTTTCTATTCCAAAAGAATTAACTAAATAATTATATAAAAGTCCGTGTTGGCTAGTGATTTTAGCAGTTGTGTTTGCCGTTACACCCATACCAATGCGGTCAGCTTCTAAAATAGTAACATCAATATTATTTTTTGAAAGCAAATATGCGGTAGCAACTCCAGTAATCCCACCACCTATAATACATACCTCTGTTTGAACATTATTGTCTAAAGTTTTAAAATTAGTTTGTTTTGTGGAATCTATCCAGTAAGAATTCATAAATAATCACCATAAACTATTATCACCAAAAAAGTTGAAAGTATGCAAAAATTGCCAAAGGGGACGGAGGTTTTTGGCAATAATTTAACTAATTTTCAAAAATTGCCAAAAACCTCCGTCCCCTTTGGCAATAAATAAAAACTTATCTATTTATTTTTGAATGATACTATGATATAATTTAGAAACATAAATGAGATAGAGAGGTATATTTAAATTTATTTAAGGAGGATTTTATGGGTTTATTTGATAAAATATTAAGAGATGTAACTCGTGCAGTAACAGATTCTGTTGTAGAAAATAAGGTGAAACCAGAGATAGACAAAAAGATTGATAGCGTTTTTGGAGGAAATAATATTTCAAGTAATACTTCTAATTATGCTTTGCCAGAAAAATATAGTAGCTTTCCTAAGTGTGTAGGTACAATGATTGGAAGGTCAATAGAAACTAATACAGAAAAATATGACAGAATAACAATGAATTTTTCAGGCAGCGTTTCTTCTGAATTCATATCTTTGCTAGAAGCAAATGGATTTAGAAAAGCAACAAGTGTTAGATATGATAATCAAAATAAATATGTTATAGTTGAACCTATGGGTTCACAAACAAAAATAGTTTATCATATAAAAAAATAAATTATTTTAAATAATATTCATGAACTAAAGGTCTGTAATTGCAGTCCTTTAGTTTTTTATATGGAACTTTTTCAAAATTCTTTTTGTTGTGTTTGCCAGTTGCAATAAATCTTAAATAGTCTTGCATATATAAGTCGACTTCTTTTAAAGATTTTGTAGTATTAATAACAGGGAAAAACCAATATTTCCATGTTAAATCCTTCTCATCTTTACCATAAAATTTTCTATTATATTTTCTATTCATGGCTTTTAAGGCATATTCTTCTTTTGCATTATTTTTTATCATCCATCTTCTAATTCCACGAGCAGACCTACGGATTTTCCCTTTGATTTTTTTTATAGTATTGTCGCTTAAATCAATAACTCCATTTTGGTATGAAAAACCTAGAAAATCAAATTTTTCTCCAGGTTTATAAAAGTGTTCTTTTTCAGGATTAATTTTTAATTTATATTTTTCAATGAATTTGTGAAGTGTGTTTTGCAAATTTTTAATTTCAGTTTCTGTTTTAGCAAACACAATAATATCATCTGCATAGCGTGCGTATATAATATTTTGCTCATGAAAGTATGCGTCCATATCTTTTAAATAATAGTTAGCTAAAAATGCGGAAATTGGTATTCCAGCCATAATCCCTTTTCCTTCCGCAATTTGTTTTCCACTATACTCAACATAAGGATTAGATAGAAGTTTAAAGAAAAAATCATATAAATTTTCATCGTTTAAATCATTTTTTAAATTCTTCAGAATTATTGGTATAGTAACGCTGTTAAAATAATTACTTATATCTAATTTATATCCATACATTACATTTAAATTGTTTTTTCTGGTTAAGTTGTAAATAGCTTTCTTTACTCCAATATTCTGGCGGAAAGAGTACACATTTGGGCTAAATAGGTAGTCATATTTATATAAAAGATAACTAATTAATTTTAGTACAAGATTTTCGTTATTATTGTAGCTATATACAATTCTTTTTTTGCTTTTACCCATTTTGCTTATTATAATTTTTCGAGGTGTGGAAAATTCATAAGTGCCAGAACTAATGGAATTTGAAATTTCAATATATTCTTTTTTTTCTATAAAAGTTGTTAAGGCTTCTAATTCTTTCTTAGAAAGCTGTCCACTAGTTGTTTTATATTCTAAAAATTTTTGCCAACAGACATCATTAGAAATTTCATTTAATAAAGACATATAATTCACCACCAATATAAAATTTAATAGGATTTCCAAAGAAAATCCTATTAAACTAAGGAAGAACATCGTTTGAGAATCGATGCAATCGATAACGACAAGACTATATATATTAAAGCTACTTGCACAACTATTAAAATAATATACTTCGCCCAACTACAAGTGTTAAAAACATCTTCCTTATATTCCAACATTATATAGTATATTTATACAATTTTCAATCATTGTGATTATTAAAATGAAAAAGTGGCAGTTTATAAAAACTATACATACAAGAATAGTTTATGCACGAATAATGGCATTAAATTTAAAAATATGTCAAATAATGTATTCCATTTTAAAAAATACTATGATATAATTTGAAAATGATAATAGGAGAGTATAGATAGGTAATATGAAATATCTATGATGCCTTAACAATATTACAACTTGTTAAAAGCTGAAAAACAAAAGAATTACCATTAGTAAATAAAATAAGAATATTCAAGTAAAATTTTTAAAAAAGCTTTGGAGTATGAAATACTTCAGGGCTTTTTTTGTTTGCAAAGATTTATTTCAATAAAAAAGTGCAAATAAAATACTATTTTATTTATTTTTATGTTATAATGCTTTTATAGTAATGTGAAGTACTATAAATAGGCATAAATATTGATATTATTATGCTGAAATTAATTTAATTAAAAGGAATGAAAGAAATTTGGGAAGCAAAAGTGTAAAAAAGAATTTTTTATATAATTTAATATACCAAGTAGTTATATTAATATTACCTATTATAACTACCCCATATATATCTAGAGTTTTAGGCGCAGAAAATGTAGGAATTTATAGTTTTACAATAGCTAACGTAACGTATTTTATATTGTTTGGAACACTAGGAGTTTCTATGTATGGGCAAAGAGAAATTGCGTATGTAAGAGATAATCCAAGCGAAAGAAAGAAGGCTTTTTTTGAAATAATTTCATTTAGACTTATTACAATGTTAATTTCAATGACAGTATTTTTCTTTATGTTTACAATTAATAATGAATATAAACAATATTATCAAATTTTATTGTTATATTTGTTTGCAATAGGTTTAGACATAAGCTGGTTCTTCCAAGGATTAGAAGAATTTAAAAAAACTGTTACAAGAAATGTATTGGTAAGAATAATAAGTGTAGGTTGTATTTTTATATTTGTAAGAAACAGTGAAGATTTGTGGAAATACCTATTAATTTACTCTTTGGCAGACTTTTTGGGAAATCTTTCATTATGGTTTTATTTACCTAAATATTTTAAAGGGGTAAAAATAAAAAATGTAACTTTAATAAAACATGCATTACCAATAATTTTGCTTTTTATACCACAAATAGCTAGTAGAGTATATGGCATTGTAGATAGAACAATGATAGGATATATGATTCCGGGAAAGGCAGAATTAGGTAACTATGAAGAAGCATATAAAGTAATAAATGTATTATTTACAGTAGTTTCTTCACTAGGGCTTGTAATGGTTCCTAGAATTGCAAGTATATTTGCAAGTGGAGATAGAAAGCAAATAAATGTATATATAAATAAATCATTTAGATTTGTTTATTTATTAGCATTTCCGATGACAATTGGAATAATAGCAGTTGCGAAGGAATTTGTTCCTATATTTTTGGGAGCAGGATATGAACAAACAGTAAGTTTAATTTATGTATTGGCGCCTATAATTCTATTATGTGGCATCACAAATGTACTTGGTATACAATATTTATTACCAACAAAAAAGCAGAAAGAATATACTTTATCAATATTAGCTGGGTTAATTATTAATTGCATATTCAATTTAGTATTTATACCAATAAGTGGAGCTTTGGGAGCAGCAATAGTAACTTCTGTATCACAAATTATTGTTGTTATAGTGCAAGTACTATATGTAAGGCGAGAGATAGATATTAAAAAGGGACTTATATCTGGTAAAAATTATTGTATAGCATCAATTATTATGTTTGCAGTATGTATGATATTAGGAATATTTATTGAAAGTGGTATAGCTTCTTTAATAGCTAAAATGATAGCAGGAGGAATTACATATTTAATTGTACTAATTGTACTAAAAGATGAATATGTATATGAAATAAGAGATATAGTTAGAACTAAATTTTTAAAAAGATAATTGGAAAGATAAACATTAAAAATAGTGTTTATCTTTTAAAATTTACCTCTTATTGTCAAAAATATACCTCTTACTAATATTATATTTACATCATTTTTATAAAAAGTTATAATGATAATGGAGATGAAAAAATGAAAATAAGAATTGATTTGTCTGAAAATATTGAAGAAGATGAAATAGTAATTAAATGTGGCAAGCTTAGTAAAGAAATACAGCAAATACAACAAGCAATTTCAGAAATAACGTTGCAAGCTCAAAAATTTACATTTTATAAAGAAGAAAAAGAATACTATTTCCCAGTAGAAGCAATTTTGTTTTTCGAAACTTCAGATGGTAAAGTAGATGCGCATACTACAGATGAAGTTTTTAAAATTAAATATTGTTTATACGAACTAGAAGAAATTCTTCCAAATAATTTTATAAGAATTTCTAAATCCACAATATTAAATGTAAATCATATACATTTAATTAGCAGAAATTTTACATCTTCAAGTTTAATAGAGTTTAATAAAAGTTATAAGCAAGTCTATGTTTCGAGAAATTATTATAAGGAACTTAAAAATAGACTTGATGAAAGGAGAAATTATGAAATTTAAAGATTGGTTTTGGGGGCTATTTTTTGTAATAGCTGCAGGAGTGATAATTGCTAGTCAATTCGGACTTTTTGAAGGGATAGGACTTTTTACATTAATATGTACGGTATTATTAATACCAATAATTATTAAAAGTCTATTCACAGTAAATTTTTTCGGAATATTCTTTTCACTAACAGTATTGGCATTAATTTATAAAGAACCATTAGGAATTGCAAGTATATCACCATGGGCAATAATAATTACAGCAATATTAGCAAGTATAGGATTCTCAATGATATTCCATAAAAAACCTGAAGATTTTTGCCATGTACACACTTGTGTTCATAAATGTGGAGAAGGAGAACCAGAAGTAATAGAAACTTCAGAAGACGGTGAAGTAATAGATATAAAGGTTCACTTCGGATCTGCTGTAAAATATATAAAAACAGAAAATTTAAAACAAGTAAATTTAAGTACATCTTTTGGAGCAGCTAGTGTATATTTTGATAACGCAAAAATACCATTTGGTACTGCAAAGGTTAATTTAGATGTGTCTTTCTCTGGAGTAGAATTATATATTCCAAAAACATGGAAAGTTGTAAACAATGCAGACACTGCACTAGGTGGAATAGATGAAAAGAATAGAAAATATGAATCTGAAGGACCTACATTAGTAATAGATGGGAATGTAAGATTAGGTGGAGTTGAAATTATATACGTATAATAAAATACAATTATAATTTACTGTTAAATAGCTTTTTGCATGAAGGTTATAGAATTATTATTAATTTTATATCCTTCATATTTTTTTAGTGCATCAAATAAAGTTGCTTTGTATAAAGCAGCATTTTTTTTGCATTTTATTTTACAAAATGCTTGAATTATAGTAGTTGTAATAATATTAGAGTTATACTTTACAATACTTGGGTCTATTAAAAGAACATTAGATTTTAAACATTTGTAGAATGCATTTTCTATAGGTTGTATAGAATAATCTTCTGGGGCAAATTGTAAAATGTGCCTAGCAATTTCCATAGAATTTTCTAATTCTGTAGAAGCAACTTCAAAATATAATTTTTGTATAGCAGAATTTATTACAGTAATTTTATCTGCTTTTTTATAAAAAGTAGGTAAAACTAAATGTAATTCATTTTGTTTTTTAGATAATTCAATATTAGAATTATTCTTATATTTTATATTTAATTTTAAAGCTTTTCCTAAAAGACTTACTGTTAGAAAAGACTTATTTAAACCTGCTTTATTCATAATATAACCCCCAAAATATTGTTCGCTAAATTGAAGTTATTATATATAGATAAAAATAGTTTGTCAATACTTTTTTATATAAATTTAATTTTTTTTTTGAACACCCATTGCATCAATATTTTTGTCACGGACAGATTTAGAAACCAGCCCCATACAGCTTGCAATATGTCACCATTTCCTTGCGGGTAGGCATAATGCCTGAATTACAATTATTCACATTATCTATTGACAAACATAAAACAAACGTTCTATAATAAACACAGGTGATATTATGGAAAGACAAATATTACATATAGATGTTAATAATGCATTTCTTTCATGGCTTGCAGTGTATAAATTGAAAAATGGAGAAACCGTGGATATACGAGAACAAGTTGCTGTAATTGGTGGAGATGAAAGTAGAAGAGCAGGAATTGTTTTAGCCAAAAGTAATAAAGCAAAACAATGTGGAATAGTTACAGGTGAAACTTTATACAGCGCTAGAAAAAAGTGTCCTAATTTACAAGTATATGCTGGAGCATATACTATATACCATGAATACTCAAATGCATTATATAAATTATTACAACAATATACAGATAAAATAGAAAGATTTTCGGTTGATGAATGCTTTTTAGATATGACAAATTATCTAGCTGGAAAATCTTTATTGGAAATAGCAAATACAATTAGTAAACAGGTTAGAGAAGAGCTTGGTTTTACAGTTAATATAGGGGTTGCTCACAATAAATTATTAGCAAAAATGGCGTCAGATTTTACTAAACCAAATAAAGTACATACTTTATTTGAAGGAGAAATACCAACAAAAATGTGGGAGTTACCAATAACTGAATTATTTATGTTAGGAAAGAAAACTGTTCCAAAATTATATAATTTAAGAATTAAAACTATAGGAGATTTAGCAAAAACGGATATGAATTTTCTTGTTAAAAAGTTTGGAAAACATGGAAAATTAATGTGGGAATATGCAAATGGAATAGACAATTCAGAAGTTGTATATGAACAAGTATTACCTAAAGGTGTTGGTAAATCTACGACTTTGCCAATAGATATTACAGACATTATGAAAATGGAAAAAATTTTGTATTCATTAACAGAAGAAGTAGCATATAGGCTTAGAAAGTATAATATGCTTGCAAATACAGTAAATGTTCAATTGAGAACCAAAGATTTTAAAGATGCAACCCATCAAGGAAAATTAATTATAGCAACTTCAAATACAAAAGACATTTATGGAAAAGCAAAACAGTTATTAAATGAAATGTATATTCCAGGAACATTTATAAGATTAATAGGAGTAAGAGTAGATAATTTAGTTGGAAAAGACGAGGTTCAGCTTTCTATATTTAACGATAATAAAAGTGAAAAGCAAGAGAATATAGATAAAACAGTTGATGAAATAAAGAAAAAATATGGATACAATAGCATAACAAGAGCAAATAATTTAAATTTGGATGACATTATGAAACTATAATGTTATAATATGCAAGAAATATATTTATACGAAAGAAGAGATAAGAAATGTGGATTATATTTGCAGTAATTACAGTAATTTTATGGGGTACTTCAGAAACAATTTTCAAAAGTGTATCAAACAAAGAACCAGATAGTGTTTTAAAACTTATATCATACAATGGAATAATTTTAGGCGTTTGTGCAACAGCATTTATGCTAATTACACAGACAGAAATGAATTTAAAGGTTATATTAACTTATTTACCAGTTTCTATAATATTTATAACATCAATGTTTCTTACATATAAAGCAATGAGGCTTGTGAAAATATCAATAATTTCACCATTGCAAAATTCATCTTGTGCTATAACTTGTTTATTATGTGTAATTTTATTAAAACAAGAATTAAGTATAATCCAAATAGTATCAGTAGTAGCGATTGTTGTAGGGATTATTTTATTATCAATTAATAAGTCAGAAATTAATGAATCAGATAAAATTAAAAGTTCCAAAAAGTATATAGCCGGAATTCTATTTGCATTAGGATATTGGTTGTTAGACGGAATAGGTTCATTTTTAGACGATTATACATTAGATGAAACTTTGAGCGCGGAGCAACTTATTATTGCATTTTCGTTTATTTACTGTGTAATAGGAATAGGTTCATTTGTGTTATTAAAAATTAAGAATAGAAAAGAGAAGAAAAAATTTGAAATTAAACAAATTTCAAATTTACTAGATAAAAAGTTAATTGGAACTTTAATAGAAACAGCAGGGCAATATACATACATATATACATTTGCATTTGGAGAAGCGGCGTTAGCTTCCCCATTTATAGCGGCATATAGTATTGTTTCTTTAATATTGTCACGAATATTTTTAAAAGAAAAATTAAACAAAAAGCAGTATATGTTAATAGCACTTATTATAATAAGTTTAGTAATATTATCAATTGAATAATTAATTAAGTACAAAAATAGCAAAGTTGAGAATGCTAGCAAAAATTAGCCATAACAAATATGGAATTTGCAGAAATGCAGCAATGGGTTTAATTTTATAAAATAAATAAATCATATATGCAACTAAAGCAATTAACAAAAGAATCCAGAAAAATGAAATTAAGAACAAATTAAATCTAAAAAAGAATAATGGCCACAAGGCATTTACAACAAGTTGAAGGTAATAAATAGTGTTTGCTTCGCTGATATCATTACTGTTAGAGGTGCTTATTATATAAAAAGATATGCCCATTAATATATACAAAATAGTCCATACAATAGGAAAAATAATGCTAGGTGGCGCAAAAACAGGTGTTACAATAGTAGAATAAATACTGTTATCTCCACCAAGCAAATAACCTACAAATCCAAACAAAAGTGGAATAGCAATAGAAAATATAAGTTTCTTTAAATCAATCATAAAAACCTCCATGAATATTTAATTAATTATATGAAGAGAAACAAAAATTATGAGAAAATGACTGATATTTGTAAATAACATGTAGGGGCGTATTGTATACGCCCAAAATGAAATTGCAAACACAATGCAAATTGTAGGGGGGTCGGCGTCCTCGACGACCCGCAAATAAGGAGAGAAAAATTATGAAAAAGAAAATTTTAATAATTATAACAATAATTTTAGTTATAATAATTGCAACAATTATAATTTTATATAGTAAACCAAGAGTTTCTGTATTAACATATCATAATGTTGGAACAGTAAAAGATATTGAAAACACTCCATCAGAGGAAACTTGGACAATTACTACAGATGCATTTGAAGAACAAATATCATATTTAGCAAAGAATAATTATAAATCTCTAACAATGGAAGAATTTTATAAATGGAAAAAAGGTGAAATTTCAGTACCATTTAAAAGTGTGCTTATAACTTTTGACGATGGAAAACTATCAAATTATCA
This sequence comes from uncultured Lachnospiraceae bacterium, assembly GCA_964613425.1. Lineage (GTDB taxonomy): Bacteria > Bacillota > Clostridia > TANB77 > CAG-508 > CAZTHC01. Next base: position 40,725 of record CAZTHC010000002.1, on the reverse strand, counting down.
ATATGCATTTCCAATATTAAAGAAATATAATATGAATGCAACTGTATTTCTAGCAGGTGCATATATAGAAAACGGAAAGAGCGAATGGAACGGTAGTCTTACGGATTACATTTCAAAAGAGTTAATTTTGAAATGTAAAAATGAATATCCTAATATAGAATTTCATTCACATTCATATAATTTACATGATCACGGTTTAGTTGAAAAAAGAAAAAAAGAAGAATTAAGTGATGACTTAAAGACATTTAAAAAACAAATTAAAGATACTAAATTTTATGCATATCCATTTGGGGATAAAAACAAAAAAATGGAAGAGGCTTTAAGAGAAAATGATTATGAATTGGCTTTTTTATTTGGCCCAACTAAAAAAGAATATAGGAAAGCAACAAGAGAAGATAAAAACTACGAAATACCAAGATTAAATTTTTCATATAATACATCTTTGTGGAAGTTTAAGTTACGATTATTATTACCATTTTAAAAAACATATTAAATACTTGTATTTAACATAAAAAATGTGATATAGTATACGTGAAAAATAAAACTGTTGGAGGTTTTTATGAGTAAAGGAAAAAGATATGAAAATGAACCAAAATTGAATATTAAAAAAGTTATTGGTGCAATAGTTGCAATGGCAGTAATTATAATGATTATAATTTCTGTAGGAAAGTTAATTTTTAATAATAATGAGAACGGAAAATTAAGTTCTAAAAATTACTTTACAATATGTGAAAACGAAAGATGGGGAGTAATAAACAGTAATGGGGAAGTTGTTATACAACCAATATATGAGGAAATGATTGTTGTTCCAAATCAGTCAAAACCTGTATTTTTATGTGTATCTAGTATAAACGACGAAACAGGAGAATATACAACAAGAGTAATAGATGAGAATAATAAAGAAATTTTTAAAGAATATGAAAAAGTAGAAGCATTAGATAATTATGAAAACACAGCAGATATTTGGTATGAAGATAATGCTTTAAGAGTAAAACAAAATGGGAAATATGGTTTAATCAATTTCAAAGGTGAGAAATTATTAAATTGTGAATATGATGAAATAACAACACTAAAAGGTGTAACAAATAGTTTATTAGTTAGAAAAGATAATAAAGTAGGAATTGTAAATACTGTTGGACAAATAATAGTTAAACCAGAATATAAAAATATATTAAAATTAGGACAAGATTATAGAAACGGCTACATTGTTGTAAACGAGGAAAATAAATACGGAATTGTGAGTATAAATGAAGCTAAAATACTAGAAACAGAATATGATGAAGTAAAATATATTAATAGTAGTGAAATGTATGCTGCTAAAAAAGATGGAAAATGGAAACTAATTGGAAAAGATAATTCAGTTATATTAGAAGAAGGTTTTACAGAAATTGTAGAAGCTAATTTCGAGAACATAGTAGCAAAAAAAGATAGCAAGTATGGAGTTATAACAAAAACAGGAGAAGAAAAAATTCCATATCAATACGATTATTTAGAATATATTTCTAATGAAAACTATATTGCTAAAAAAGATAATAAATATGGAGTTATAAACTTATCTAATACTGAAATATTAAAATTTGAATATATAAGTATGATATATAGAGAAGATGCGGATTTCATAGAAGCACAAAAAGTAGAAACAGAAACTATTGTATACACAAGCAAGTTGGAAGAAAAATTTGTGGGAACAGTTTGCCAAGTAAATGTAGAAAAGGGATTTATAAAAGCAAGAATAAACAACGAATATAAGTATTTTAACTTAAAATTTGAAGAAAAAACAAATATAGATTTACTTACATCAAATAACTTGTTCTTAAGTAAAAAAGATGGAAAATATGGATATGTAAATAAATCTGGAAATGTAGTAGTAGACTACATTTATGATGATGCAACAGAACAAAACAAATATGGATATTGTGCAGTAAAAAAAGATGGAGTTTGGGGATGTTTAGATAAAATAGGAAAAGAGATAGTAACACCAAGTATAAACCTAGATAATAGCATATTTACAGACTTTATTGGACAATGGCATTTAGAAGATAACGGAGTATATTATATTAAGTAAAAGGGGCAAAAAATATGGAATTAAAAACAAATTATCAATATACGTATTTTATACATCCATTTTATGTACAACCAGAAAAATATGATAAGTATATTTTAAAATTATTGAAAAATAAAAAAATCAAATTAAAGATTTTTGAAAAAGAAAGAGATTTTGAGCTATACACATATTTTGTACAAAATACAAGAGAATTTTTATTTCCAAGTTTTAATTTTACGAAAGAAAAGATTCAAAAAATTAGCGAGATAGATACAAAAATGAGGTCTATGCTCATATCTAAACATAGTTGCTCAATATTTGAATATGAATTGCCAGACAAAATGCACGGAAAAATGGGTGAAAAAAGCGGAATATTTTTTAAAATAGAAAAAATAGAAATAATATGTTTCAATACTGGAGTTTGCTTTTTATGCTTAAAAACAAATATAGAGGAAAATAAAAATTTTTCAGATTTGTTAAATTTCAATTATATGTTTCGAGAAACAAACTCAGAATTTTCAAATTTAAGAGAATATGAAAATATTAAAATACAAGCAGATATTTTTAAAGATATAAAAGAACTACCAGAATTTATTTATGAGTTAACAGGAACAAATAGAAAAGAAGACTTATATAACCAGAAATTTTTCACATATACATATGTTTGTATTGATTCAAAAGACTGGAATGAGACAAATAATTTTTCAAATATAGAAAACGATTTTTTGAAGTTAGTAAATGTTCTACCAAACAAATATAATTCGGATTTCTCACAAGAAGAGAGAAAAGATAAGGCAAAAGTAATAGATAAATGGCAATATTCAAGGTATGGATTTACAAAATTAGGTGGAGCCATTATTTCATCAGATGTAGATATTTTTAATTATACTAAATTGCCATATATGTATGAGACACAATATTTTTATACTTTAATATTGGGGTTATACCAAAAAATATATTTAAAACAGTTAGGCAAAGAATTAGCAAATAGTAGAAGTATAGAAAAGGCCCAAAAGAAATTTGCAGAGTTTACAAAAACTATGTGGTCTAAAGAAATAACGCATGACGAAACCTGTACAGCAATTTACCAAAAATGGAAAGAAACTTTTGAATTAGAAGAATTATATAAGGAAACCAAAAACAAATATGATGTTTTATATAAGGAAGCAAACATAGAAAAAGGTAAGAACGTAAATAAGGCAATTGTTACAATACTTGCAGCATCATTGATTTTAAATATAGTAAATCTTACAATGATGTTTATAATAAAATAAAAACATAGTGCAAACCGTAGGGGCGTATTGTATACGCCCCAAAAATAAAATGATTAAGCAGTCCGCCAAATCTCGTCGGTGATAATATATTTTCTTTTCTCCTCGTTGCTCGAAAAGAAAAATATATCACCTGCGTTTGGCTAATGTATCGCAAGAAATAAACATATTGAATAAAAATAGGAGTGAAAATGCAAACATTTTGTGGAACAGATATTATAGAAATATCTAGAATTAAGGAAAGTATAGAAAAAACTGGAGATAAGTTTATTAATAAAATATATACTTTAGCAGAAATAGAATATTGCGAAAGTAAGAACAATGTAAAATACCAGCATTATGCTGCCAGATTCGCAAGTAAAGAGGCTGTTTTCAAGGCAATTTCAACTCTAAATATAAACGGTATTTCATGGAAAGATATAGAAATAAAAAATGATAATACAGGAAAACCATATGTTTCTATACTAAATAAAAACATAGAGAAACTTCAAAATATAGATTTGAGCATATCTCATTGCAAAGAATATGCTGTAGCAGTTGCTATAGCTATAATAGGAGAATAAACATGGAATTTTTTGATACGCATGCACATTATAATGATGAAAAATTTAATGAAGACAGAGAAGAAATGATTAAGTTGGCATATAAAGAAAATATTACAAGAATAGTAAATGTAGGCTATAGTGTACAAGGCTCAAAAGAATCTATAAAAATAGCAAATGAACATGATTTTATATATGCTACTGTAGGTATTCATCCAGGTGAGATTACAGAGAATTTTGAAGAAGATATCAAACAAATTGAGGAACTAGCAAAAAATAGAAAAGTTGTTGCAATAGGAGAAATAGGTTTAGATTATTACTGGAATAAAGAAAATAAAGAAGAACAAAAAAGTGCATTTGTTAAGCAAATAGAATTAGCAAATAAAATGAATTTACCAATAGTAATACACAATAGAGATGCAATGTATGACACTTTGGACATAATTAAAAGCACCATTTGCAACAAGAAAGGAATTCTTCATTGCTGCCCACTAAATGTAGATTTAGTGAAACAAGCGTTAAACTTAGGATATTATATTTCATTTGCTGGTCCAATAACATTTAAGAATTCTAAGAATGTAGAAGAAGTGTTAGAAATTATTCCAATGGATAAACTATTAATAGAAACAGACTCTCCATATCTTTCACCAGAGCCATTTAGGGGAACTAGAAACAATCCAATTAATGTTAAATATATTGCAGAAAGAATAGCTTCTGTAAAGAACTTATCAATACAAGAAATTGCAAAAATAACATATGAGAATGCTAAAAAAATATACAATATTTAAGATAAAAGTAAAAGTATTAGCGATAAAAAGAGACTCTGATCTTCAATACCTTCGCTGTATAAAAAGAAAATTAAACAAATTAATAATATATCGTCAAAATACAAGGTGATTCCCATTATTTGAAAGGATTGCCTTGTATTATTCTCTGCAGCTTTTTCTGGAATTTCTAATTTAGAAGTTGGATGTTTTTTAGAGATTTCATACGAATAATTATTATATTTGCTTTTCCTAAAATTAGTATAGCCTTTATTATATACATCAGAGAAGTCACTAGGGCTATAAGAAGCATAACTACTTCGTGAATATGGATAATTAAACATCATTTTTTAGAATCACCACCTGTAGGTTTAAAAACATCAACAACTTTACTCATGTTAAATAGTTGAATATATTGTTCAATTTTATTTTTTCTACTTTCTTTTAAATATGGTTTTAGCGAAAGTAAAAGGGAAGAACGAGGATCATCCTTAGAGTTCATTTTTTCCATAATAGATTTCATTTTTAGAATTGTTTCAATGTCTATATTATTTGTGGAGTTAGAAGCTTTTTCTTCTGTTTTATTATTAGAAGAAAACATTTTCAATAAATCATTTAAAGAATTGGAACTATTTGTAGTTTCGTTTTCATTATTGTTTGAATTAATATTGTTTAAAACTTCTTTAACATTATCTGGAATAGTATCATTGTCCACCATGGTTTTAAATTTTTCAAAAATCTCAGAGAAATCCTCACTCATAGATTTGTTTTCCTTTCCAATTTATTTATTATTTAAATCGTTAAGATTATTAATAATTTTGTCTTTATCTTTAGAATTTAAAATTTTTGTAGCCTTTGCTAAACCTTCTTCTAAGTCTTTTTTGTCCATTTTTGCAAGCATAGACATTAATTTCGCCATGTCCATATTATTCAAATAAATCACTTCCTTTACAAATATATATGATTTAAAAAAATATGTATTACTTATATATAATATAAAAAAAAATAAAAAGTGTGAATAAACAAGCATATTTGAAGGGACAACACATATAATAATAGTATAATTTGACAAATTTGGATAATGATAGTATAATAGAGAAGTACCAAAAAGGGGGTATACAAAAGCAATGAAAAAGAATATAAATGCTTCCGTATCCATAAAGAAAATAATAGTACTTGCAGTAATATTAATCTTTCTTTTAGGAATAGGAGTTATAGCAGGAAATTCTAAAGTAAATTCAGTAAAAATACAATTCGCTAATAATCATGAAATAACAGTTTTAACAGGAAAAACTAAAGTTTCAGAAATATTAGAAGAAAATCATATAATAATATTACCAGAAGAAATGGTAGTACCAGCATTAGAAGAAGAAATTACAGATAAAAAAACAATAAAAATTTCTAAAGCAGATGACTTAAAATTAGAAACTACAGTTGCATCTAATGAAAACGAAACTGTAGAACTAGATAGCTTATTAAAAGGTTATGCACCAATAACAGAAAAAATAGTAACTGTAGAAGAGGAAATACCATTTGAAACTATTACAAAAGATGTTTCAAGCGGTTCAACGGATACAGCAAATAAGGTAATACAAGCTGGTAAGAATGGTTTAAGAAAGGTTACTTATAGAATTAAATATCAAAATGATATAGAGATAGAAAAAGTAGAATTATCTTCAGAAGTAATAAGGCAACCAAAAAATAAAATAGTACAAATACAAACAAAACAAACTTCTAGATATTCAGAACCAAGGATTAATGGTAATGTTGCTGCAACACTTTCAGCAAAAGTTGCAGGTAAAACACCAATAATAAAAACATTAAATGCTTCTGCATATTGTGCATGTATAAGTTGTTGTGGTAAAACAAATGCTATAACTGCTTCAGGAGCAAAAGCTTCTGAATGGTATACAGTTGCAGCAGGAAGATATTATCCAATGGGAACAATAATATATGTTCCAGCATTAAGTGGAAAACCAAATGGTGGATGGTTTGTAGTACAAGATAGAGGGGGAGCAATATCTAACAATAAGATGGATATATTCTTTAGTTCTCACAGTGCAGCACTACAGTTTGGTAGAAAAAATTTAGAATGTTATATTTATATGTAATAAAAAATGGTATAAAAGCTAAACAGCCGTAGGCAGTTTAGCTTTTTTTATTGGATGAAATTCTAAAATATTGCAAAAAAAGACATGAAATCATATTAAAATACACATTTGCAGACAATATGCCTTAAAAAAATTTTTTTTTTATAATGTAATATAAATAAAATATAGTTAAAAAATCCTAAAATCCCTAAGCAAAATTAATGCAAAACCTTTTAATATCAGTACTTGCAGGGTTGATTTTTTCAAAAAAATACTTATAATTAAATAAAAAAGCTGTAAAAGGAGAAATTACTATGTCTAAAAGTGTTAAAAGGATTATTGTTTTTACTACTATTGCTATATTATTATTGTTAATAATTTTATTAATTGGTACTATGATAATTGAAAATCAAGGAACAATGAAATTACGAACCTTGTCAAGTACGATTATGGGTTTGGATGAAAATATTGCTGTTGGTGAACAAGAGAATGCAGCAGTAGGCCCAGGAGCAGAACCACCAGAGGAAGACGGCGAAGATATAGAAAGAATAATTCCAATAACTAAAATACAAATTTCTGGATTACAAACAAAGGTAGGTAACTTAAATTTAATAAATATAGATGGAAGTGTAGAATTAATAGCAGAAATAGAACCAGAAAATGCAACTAATAAAGATATAAGATGGAGTACAGATAATCCAAATGTAATTTCAATAGATTCAGAAACTGGAAAAATAACAGCAAAAAAAGAAGGAATAGCAACAGTGCTAGCAGCTTCGGTTGAATATTCGAATGTTGCTATATATAAAGTTTTAGTTGTAAAGGTACCAGAAACTATTACAATAGAAGGACAAGATTTTATAAAAGTAGACCAAAAAGCAACATTAACTGCAACTGTTTTACCAGCAGAAGCAAAGGATACAACAAGTGTTACATGGGAATCTAGTAATGAAAACATATTAAAAGTAAATAAAGAGACTGGTGAAATTTTAGGAATTGCAGAAGGAACAGCAACAATAACAGCAAAAAGTGTTTTAATGGTAAATGGGAAAGATGTAATAGGAATTCAAGAAGAAAAAGAAATAACTGTTGTAACAAAAGGTATTGAAGGAGAACAGACTATAAAACTAGGTGAAGAAGCAATACTAGATATACAAACAAGTAAAGAAATAAAATGGATGAGTGATGATGCATCTATTATATCAATTGATGCTCTTACAGGAAAAATAAAGGCAAATAAGCTTGGAAAAGTAAATATTATTGCATTAGCAAAGGAAACTAATGAGATATTAGGAATATTAGAGATAGAAGTATTACCTATAATAACAAAATCAATTTCAATAAATGGTATTGAAGAAATAAAAGTTGGAGATAAAAAAACTTTTGAAGTAACAATAGCTCCAGAAAACGTTACTAATAAATCTGTAAAATGGTATAGCTCTAATGAGAAAATTTTGAATATAAATAGAGAAACAGGGGAATTTGAAGCGGTATCTAAAGGATTGGTAAATATTATAGCAATAGCACAAGATGAATCTAAATGTATTACAGTTAGAACTTTTTCTGTTACAGAAACTGAAGTAGCAACAGAAAGTATTAAAATAGAGAAAATAGAAGATATACATGTAGGAGAAGAAAAAGAATTGGTATTTTCAGTTTTACCAAGTAATTCAACAGATTTAGATGTGGGTATTGTTTCAAGTGACGAAACAGTAGCAAAAATTATAGGAAAAGAAGAAAAAGTATATGTAAAAGCATTGAAAGAAGGAGAAGTTAAAATTTCGATTTTACTAATTAGTAACAAAGAGATAAAAACAGATTTAGAATTAAAAGTATTAGCAGAAATTCAAGGTAGTAAAATAGAAATATCTGAGATAGAAGATGTAAGAGTAGGGCAAATCAGAGAACTTACAGCTACAGTAGCACCTGAGAATTCTTTGAATAAAAATATAAAATGGACAACAAGTGATGAAACGATTTTACTAATCGAAGATGAAACAGTTGGTAAATTTAAAGCATTAAAAGAGGGAAAAGCAACAATAACAGTTACATTAGTTAATAATGATAAAGTAACAGCAAGCTATGAAATAGAAGTTAAAGAAGAAATAACTGCAACTGGTATAAAAATAGAAAAACCAGAAAAAGTGAATTTGTATGATGATTTAATGTTGAAGGTAAATATAACGCCAGAAGATGTAACAAATAAAGAAGTAGAATGGGCAAGTAGTAATACATCTGTTATAAAAATAAATAAAGTGACAGGTGAAATAAAAGCTTTATCTGTTGGAAAAGCTACAATAGTTGCAAGATTAAAAGCGAACAATGAGCTTATAGATATAATAGAAATAGAAGTTAAAGAACCAATAGAAGTAACTAATATAGTAATTAATGACAAATCAGAAATGTTAATAGGGGATAAAACCATATTAAATGCAACAACAGAGCCAGAAAACATTAATGTTGCATGGTACAGTGATAATGAAGAAGTAATATCAATTAACAAGTTTACAGGGGAAATAATGGCAGAAGGTGTTGGAAAGGCAAAAATAAAAGCAATATCATATAATGGAGAAGTAAGCGATGAAATTGAAATAGAAGTTTTACCAATATTAGTTGAAGATATTACAATAACAGGAAAAAGTGAACTTAGTATGGGAATAAACGAAAAATTAGTTGCAACTGTTATGCCAGAAAATGCAACAAATAAAGAAGTAGAATGGAAATGTTTAAATGAAGATATAGTTAAAATAAATTCACAAACTGGAGAAATGCAACCTATTTCTATAGGAAGAACAACTATAATAGTGAGTGCAAAAGATGGAAATATATTTAAGGCATATAATATAGAAGTAATTAGATTAGTTGAAAGTATAGAAATAGTTGCTCCAAAAATTTTAGAAGGTGGAGAAACTGCACAAGCGCAAGCTATAATATTACCAGAGGATGCAACGAATAAAATTGTAAGTTGGATAAGCAATGATGAAAAAATAATAAAAATAGATAGTGAGACTGGTATGATAACAGCAGTAGGACCAGGAACTGCAAGTATAGCTGCAGCATCAATAGATGGAGCAATATTAAGCACTTTTGAAATTAAAGTAACACAACATGTTAAAGAAATTGTAATAGAAGTTTTAGAAACAATGAAAGTTGGAGAAAAAATTAATGCAAAAGCAACAGTGTTACCTGAAACTGCAGAAAATTGTGAAGTTACTTGGAAAACTGCAAATACAGATATAATAGCAATAAATTCGGAAATTGGAAGTATAGAAGCAAAAAAAGCTGGAGTAGCATATATTATTGCAACAGCTAAAGATGGAAGTGGAGTTGTTGCATCTAAAAAGATTATAGTTACAAAAGTAGAAGAAGAGCCAGAAGAAAAACCTGGTGATGAAGAGAAAAAGATAACTACAGAATTTGGATTGGATGATGTGAAAAAAATAATTTCAAAAATACCTAGAAATATAACATTATCAGAAATAATTGAAAAAATAACTACAGAAGAAACGATTAAGTTCTTTAATGGAACAGAAGAAATCAAAGATATGACATTAAAAGCGAAGACAGGGATGAAAATGAAAATAGGAGAAGAGATTTACGAAATTTCTATAATAGGAGATGTAAATAAAGATGGAAATGCAACGATAGTTGATGCTTTAAAGATATGTAAGCATATTTTGGAGAAAGAACTATTAACTGGAGCTCAATTTGAATCAGCAGATATTAATTCAGATGGAATAATTAACTTATTGGATATGACCAAATTAATTAAATTAATATTGAAATAATTTACATAATATGGTGCAATATAACTATATATGTTATAAATTTAAATAAATTAATATTTATATAAGGAGATGCAAAAAAATGAAAAGTAAAAGTTTAAAAATGGGATTAGTGGTAATAATTATCGGAATGATGTTAATGCCAAGTACAGTATCAATAGCATCATCGGTGGATGAAAGATTGGAAGCTAATATTACGACAACAGATTTAAAAAGTATTAATTTAGGTAGTACAATATATGGAGGAGAAATTGGGGGATATAGAGTTTCTGCAAATTGCAGTTCAAAAATTCAAATACCACAATCACCATATGGAAGTACAAATATAGTAGTTAATTTTGTGCCTATAGGGAATACACAGGTGGATCCAGATATATATGAGAATTCAGCATTATTTCAAGTAAAGTGTATAGATGATTCGGAAGGATATTTTGAAACTTTTCAAGCAAAAGAAGGTTCACAATATAATAAAATAGCAGAAGTTTATGGATTTTCAGATGCAAGTAATCCAACAGTGTCTACGCATTTACAAACAAATCTAAGAATAAGAGGATTAAAATGTACAAATGGAACTACAAAACCTGTAAAAATTGAAATAATGGAATTGGCAAGTGGAAAAACTGTACAAATTACATTGTGTGAAGTTCAAGTTACAGATCAAGTACTTAAAGCGGAAGGTGCAGGAATAGCTATAAGTTCAAGCGGATACAATTTAGCAGTAGGTGATACTACAACTGTAGACTTTGGACAAGCTATAGTATGGAAAAATGTAACATGTCAATATAGTACAGTTGTAAAGTGGATTATATCAAATCCTTCTGTAATATCTGCAACTAATGAGTGCACAACATCTTTTTGGACTACAATAAGAGGTTTAAGTCAAGGAACTAGTACAATAAGTGCAGAAGTAACAATAAAAGATTTAAGTGGAGCTGTTATTGCAACGCAGAAAACTGAACCAGTAACGGTAACTGTTGGGGCACTGATAGAAAGAGAGTTAAAATTTGATATGAGTTTTAATTCTGTAATTCTTGAAAAAGTAGGTGATACATATTCAAAAAGAGTTGGAAGTGTCGGAACAGATGGAAAAGGTGCAATTACTATACAAAATTATACAGACGGACAAATAACTACAGACGGTATTGCAAAAATTTCTAGTAATGGAGCAGATTTGGTTGTAACAGGAATGAAACAAGGAGTAACACAACTAAATATATATACTAGAGACACAGAATATATGGGAACTAGAACATCAGGAACACAAAGTGATGTAGTAGGCTGGGGAACAGCTGTAGGAACTACTGATGATTGGTATAGAACAGATTCTGATGGAAATGCATTAAACGTAAGTAGAGGAGAACATATGAATATGCAAAACACTACAATGGTGCTATATGTTGCATGTCAGCCAGTAACAGGAGTGAGTTTTGAAGAGCCAAATTCAAAAATGGCAGTAGGCGAGAAAAAGTTGATGCATGTAAATTTTAAAGGTAATAGAACAGACTTGCCTATATATAATGAAGCTGGCGTAGAGATGTCAAATGAATCATTAGAATGGAAAGTAACCACTGTTTCACAAAAAGATGGATTAGAAGTTTTAAGTATAACAAAAAATGGTGAAATAACAGCATTGAATCCAGGAAAAGCATTAGTAGGAATGGTAACACCATATTATGCTAAAGAAGTAGATGAGAACGGTGTAGAAATGAGAATCCATAGTCTAATACAATGTGAAGTAGAGGTTTTGGAACCAGAAGTATTACCAGAGTCACTAGAATTTGCAAATAAAGAAATATTAGCTTTCCCAGGAGACAAACTTCAGGAGACAGCAGCAATATATCCAACAGAGGTTTTTGATAAAACAATAACTTATGAAAGTAGTGATAATGCTGTTGCAACAGTAGATAGCAAAACAGGCAAAGTAAATTGTATTGCTGAAGGTATTGCAATAATAACAGGAACAACTTCAAATGGAAAGAAAGCATCATATACAATAGTAGTTACAAAAAGAATAGTACAGCCAGAGTCCTTAGAACTAGAAGGAACAGTAACAGTTTCAAAGGGAAGTATAAAAAAATTGATAGCAACTGTATTACCAGAGGATGCAGAAGATAAAACAGTAGAATGGGAAAGTAGTAATCCAAATGTTGCTATTATAGATTCAGAAACTGGATATGTAACAGCAATATCAAATGGAGCAACAATTGTAACAGCTTCAATACCAGGAACCGTAATAAAGAAAACATGTATATTGATAGTAAATGAATCAAATGAAAAAGAACCAACAGAAGAACCTGGTGAAAATCCGACAGAATATAAAATAGATGAAGAAAATAGCATTATTTCAAAGGTAAAAACAAATACTGTAATAACTAAAGTTTTAAGTAATATTGGAGCTTCAGAAAGTTCAAAGATTTATGACAAATCTGGAAAAGAAGTTACAGATAAAACTAAAGAAATTGTAACAGGTATGAAGGTTGTTGCAAATAATAAAATATATACAGTTTCAGTTGAAGGAGATGTAACAGGAACTGGAAAAGTAACATTACCAGGAGTCTTAAGAGCAATAAAACACAACTTAGATGTACAAAAATTAGAAGGAGCATATTTTGAAGCAGCAGATTTAGATGATAATGGAATAGTAAATCTAAGAGACGTAGTTAAAATGTTAAAATTATATATTAATGGATAATTAATTATAGGGGAAAAAAGAGGGCGTAAAGCTCTCTTTTTTGTAGCTATTATAAATTTTTTATTTTTTAAATTATCTTGCAAAAGATGTATGTATCCATTAAAATAGAATTAGTGAAATAGAAAATATTAATAAACATATTGCAAATTGTATGGGTCGTCGTCCTCGACGACACGCAAATGGAATCACATATTTATTGCAACTGTAGGGGCGTATTGTATACGCCCGAAAAATAAAATTATTAAATAATCCGCCAAATCTTGTCGGTGATAATATATAAATATTAGTGAATAGTGAATAATGAATGGTGAATAGTGAATAGGTACATTTATTGTAGGGGTCGTCGCCCACGACGACCCGCAAACAAAATCGCATATATACTGCAACTGTTTAATATTTTACATTGTAGTATATGTGAATTACAATGCAAAGAGTGACCCAACCAAGAGTTTATACATTGAGTGAAATATTGGAATAAATTATTTTCATATAATTTATTCCAATATTTTGTCTTCTTTTTAAATTGAATATATTTTAAAAACACTTTACTCATATACGGTACCTACTTTCGTAAAAAATATATTACAAAAGTTATGCAAAAAAATGTCGAATGTTGTAAAATGAAATATTTCATAAAATTGTTGCCAAAATTTACATAACGTGATATAATATTAGTAGATTTACTTAGGGAAATACAGAATCAAAGGATAAGTGGTTGTAGTTTTAACAACCTATTATTTTTTGTTGTTAATTAAAATAAATTAATAAGGGGATGTAAAAATGAAGAAATTTAAAATATGTTTAGGATTAATAATTTTAATAGCAGGAATAATTATTAGTTCAAAAGTATTTGCGGCAGAGACAGAAACTAACAGATTTAACTTTGGCAGACTTGTTGGAGATAATGAAATATCACAAGAGTTAGGAACAAGCTATGCAGAGACATACAAAATAACAAGAGATGGCCAATTTTCTAAAACCTTAAAAGAGGGAGATACATTAATTTTAAAAATTACAAATACAAATGGTGCAACTTGGTCTGCTACTAATAGTGGCAAAGATGGAGTTATATCAGTTATTGGAACAAGTAAACAAGTAACAGTTACAGCTAATCATTCAGGCACAGCAACTATTTATGCAAAGGCAAAAGATGGTAGCGGTACATATACATACAATATTACTGTAAAACAAGGTACAGTAGCATCATCAACACCAAACACATCTAACCTTTTGTTAACTATTGATGGACAAAAGTGTGCATCAGCATTAGATATGTATGTTGGAAATGTAAAAACTATAATAACAAATAAAAATGTAACTTGGAAAAAAACAGTAGATGGTAATGCAACAACATATTATAATAATGGAACAAGTTGCAAAATTACAGCTGTAAGAGCTGGAATAGACAAATATGAAGTAACAGATGGAACTTCAAAAGTAATAGTTCAAATTAGTGTTAATAATACTTCACCAGCAGTTTCAAATGCAAATATATTAGGAAACTATGTAGATGTTGGCGGATATAGAGTTTGGGCAAAAATAGGTCCAAGAAAAGAATTACAAGATGTAACAAATAAGATATGTACAATTAACCAAAGTATTGTTTCAACAGCAGGAACAGTTTTTGGTATATATTTAGTTCCACTTAATGGAACAGTAACAGTAAATCCTAACATATATGCAAATAGTATTCCTGTTAGTATAACTGCAGGGGATTCTAGTAAAGTAGGTATAATAGTAGATGATAACCTACATGGTTGGGCATATGGTGGAGGTCAATCATCAAATTGCTTAGAGATTACAGCAACTGTTATAGGTAAAGCTTCAACAAACGGTACATCAATTCCAATTTACATTACTTTAAATGGGCAAAAAATTAAACTATTTAGTATAAAAGTTTCAAATACAGTTAACGAAGTTAAATTAACAGGAAGCAGTAATTTAAGATTAAATGTAGAGTCTGGAAAGAGCCAAATAGAAGTAGGAAAAGATGCAGGATTGACATTAAGTGGATATACAGGAGTATGGCAACCAGATGGAATAAGTACTAAAATAGTATGGTCTTCTAATAATCAATCTGTAATAAGTATATTACATCCAGAATTGCAAACTTCTACTTGGAATACAGCAAAAGCAGTTGGAGTAGGTACAGCAACAGTAACAGCAAGAATATATGCATATGATACTAAAACAAGGGCACAAGTAAGAATTAAGATAGCAGATGGACAATATGTAGATTATTTTGAAGTATCAGGAAATATTACTGTAACAGCAGCTACAACACAAAATAATCCAAGCAATCCAAATACACCAAGTGCAATTCACACATCAAAAGTAACATTATCACAAGAAAAGATAGATTTGAAAATAGGTGATACAACAGTATTAGTAGCAACAAAATATCCATCAAATTCAGAGGATAGCATTACTTGGAAATCTAGTAATACAGCAGTTGCAACAGTAGATTTAAATGGAAATGTGAAAGCAATTGCAGAAGGTTCAGCAATAATTACTGTACAATCTGGCAACTATGCAGCAACATGTATTGTAACAGTAACGAAGAAACAAGAAGATCCAGTTGAAATAAATAAATATGAAATTGAAGAGACAGAAAAAATAATAAGAGATATCCCTAATAATACAAATATAGAAAAATTAATTACTAATTTATCTACAACAAGTGAAATTATTGTTAAAGATAATAAAGGAAATATAATAACAGATAAAACTAAACTAATAGGAACAGGATACAAAATAATTATTGGAACAAAGGAATATACAGCAGTAGTTTCAGGAGATTTAAATGGCGATGGAGAAATTGGAGCATTAGATTTACTTAAATTTATTAAAGATATTTTAGATATTGAAAAGTTGGAGGGTGCATATAAAGAAGCAGCAGACATAAATGCAGATGAAAAAGTAAATGCAAAAGATTTAATCCAAATAATTGAGTTAATATTAGAATAAAATATATGGGGGAAAATAAAAAGAGGGCAGTAATGCCCTCTTTTTTATGCGTTTTTTGCAAAATGTGAGGGTGCATATTTGCACCCTCAATTAAAAAAATTAATTAAAGGAGGAAAAGTATGTTATCAATTGTAAAAAGTATGTCATTACATGGTTTAGATGGTTATTTAGTAGAGGTGCAAGTAGATGTATCTTCACGGACTTCCATCTTGGGAGGTTGTAGGGTTACCAGATGTTAGTGTGAAAGAGGCTAAGGAGAGAGTAAAAACAGCTATTAAGAATTCAAATATAAATTTTGAAAGCAGAAGAATTGTAGTTAATTTAGCACCAGCAAACACAAAAAAAGAGGGTTCTTTGTTTGATTTACCAATAGCAGTAGGAATACTTATAGCAACAGAAAATATCTGTAATTGCAATATTGAAAAAACAGTATTTATTGGTGAATTATCATTAGATGGAAAAATCAATAAAGTTAATGGTGTTTTACCAATGTGTATAGAAGCAAAAAAACTTGGAATTAAGAGATTTGTATTACCAAAAGAAAATGCAAAAGAAGCTGCAGTTGTTGATGGAATCGAAATATTAGGAGTTAAAACATTAGAACAGGTTGTTAATTTTTTAAACGGTGAAGAAAGTATTGAAAAAGAAAGTATAGATTTAGAAAAAATTTTTAATCAAAATAATTCATACAATTTTGACTTTTCTGAAGTTAAAGGACAAGAAAATATAAAAAGAGCGCTAGAAATAGCAGCTGCTGGTGGGCATAATTGTTTACTAATAGGAAATCCAGGTTCACGGTAAAACGATGATGGCAAAGCGTTTACCATCTATATTGCCAAATTTAACATTTGACGAAGCATTAGAGGTTACCAAAATACATAGTGTTGCTGGCGTATTACAGGAAAACCAAGCACTAATAAATATTAGACCGTTTAGATCACCACATCATACTGTTTCAAGTGTTTCACTTGTTGGAGGTGGTAGAATTCCAAAACCTGGGGAAATAAGCTTGGCACACTTTGGAGTATTATTTTTAGATGAACTTACAGAATTTAATAAAAGTACATTGGAGGTATTAAGAGGCCCATTAGAGGATAGGCAGATAACAGTAAGCAGAGTTAATGCTACTCTAACATATCCTGCAAATTTCATATTAATTGCAAGTATGAATCCATGCCCATGTGGATTTTATGGTTCAAAAGAAAAGGAGTGCAGTTGCACACCGCAAGCAATAGCAAAATATATTGGAAAAATAAGTGGTCCATTACTAGATAGAATAGATATTCATATAGAAGTAACGCCTGTTAAATATGATAAGTTAAACTCTAATGTGGAAATAGAAAATTCTGAACAAATAAAGCAAAGAGTAAATAAGGCTAGGGAAATACAACAAAAAAGATATAAAAAATATAATATTTTTTCAAATTCTGAACTTACGCCTAAACTACAAGAGAAATATTGTGTTTTGAATGAGGAGTGTAAATTAATATTAAAAACTGCATTTGATAAATTGGGCTTAAGCGCAAGGGCATATGGAAGAATATTAAAAGTTGCTAGAACTATAGCAGACTTAGATAATAGCGAAAACATAGAGGTTTCGCATTTAGCAGAAGCTATTCAATATAGAAGTTTAGATAAAAAGTATTGGAGAAATTAATATGAAGGAAATTAAAAAGAATGATGAAAAGTATTCGAATTTATTAAAAAGAATTAGTAACTCACCTAAAAAAATTTTAGCAATGGGTAATACTGAACTTTTAAATAGCAATTGTATATCTATAATAGGGGCTAGAGAGTGTAGTGAGGAGGGGTTCAAACTTGCAAAAAAGTTTTCAAAGGAACTAAGTAAGAATGGTTTTTGTATTGTAAGCGGTATGGCAGTTGGAATAGATACAGCAGCACATATAGGAGCATTAGAAGCTACAGGTGAAACAATTGCAGTATTACCATGTGGGTTCAATAATATATTTCCAAAAGAAAATGAGGAATTGTTTAAAGACATTGTAAAAAGCGGATTAGCGATAACAGAATATGAAGAAAATACCAAAGCAAATTCCAAAAAATTTGTAGAAAGGAATAGAATTGTAAGTGGGTTAAGTATTGCTACTTTAGTAATAGAGGCTTGCTATAGAAGTGGAACAAGTATAACTGCAAAGTTAGCAATGGCAGAAAAAAGAAAAGTTTTTTGCATTCCACATGAAATTCATAATAAATACGGTGTTGGAACAAATGAATTAATACGAAGAGGCGCAATTTTAGTAACAAGTGTTGAACAAATTATTGAGGAATTTCCAAATCTAATAGAAAAAAGAGAGTTTAAACCCAAAAAAGAAATTAATAATGTTTCAATAGATAGAATTAAACCAGAGTATAGGTCAATATATAAGATTTTAAGAGGAGAAAAACTAACAATTGATATTATAAGCAGGAAGCTTAAGTTAGATGTAAGCAAAGTTAATTCTTTACTTACACTAATGGAATTAGAGGGATTGGTAGAACAACTACCAGGAAAGGAGTTCAAATGTACAAACCACATGAACTAGGTAAAGAAGGGGAACAAGAAGCAGAGGAATATTTAATAAGGGAAGGGTACAAAATTATAGAAAGAAACTTTTCTTGCAAAACAGGAGAAATAGATTTAATTGCCTTAGATAAAAAGGAAATAGTTTTCATAGAGGTAAAAACTCGAATGGGTATTGAATATGGGCTTCCTTCGGAAGCTGTAACAAAGTTAAAGTTAAAGCATATATTGAGAACTGCTCAATATTACTTATACATTCGAAACTTGGAGGACGAATTTGTCAGAATTGATGTTATAGAGATTTATGCGTATAGGCAAAAAAATAGAATAAATCATATAAAACAAGTTATATAATTTATTCTATAAAATTTAATATCCGCCACTTATTTGCTTTCCTAATGCTATATTGATAATTGTTCCTTCTTCAACTGAAGTGTCAAATGCTATATCCTGTGTTATTACAACTCCAGATCCTTCATAATGTATGTTAAGATTTTTAGCTCTAACAGAGTTAATTGCTTGTGCTAATGTCATATTCGTCAAATTAGGTACAGTAACCGAAGTTCGTGAATCATGTTCAGAGGAGTATAAACAAATTAAAGAATCTTTCGTTAATGAAACTCCTGGTTTTGGAACTTGGTCTGTTACTAAAACCGAATTGTTGTCACTAGTATTAGCAAATTGGATTCTAAATCCGGCATCTTTCAAAGCTTTTTGAGCATTTGCAATAGTTTTATTTCTAACATCTGGTAAAGTTATTAAAGAAGTATTTGATGCATTTGTAGATGTTGTTGAGTCAGAAGGTATTCCTAATTCTGGTAATACTTCAGTTAGTATTTGTTTTACGACTGGTCCAGCAATAAGTCCACCTTGATAAGCAGAGCTATTTGGACAACCATATAGTGTTACTAATATAACAATTTGTGCATCTACTGTAGGAGAAACAGCTAAATAAGAAACTGTTCTTCCTTCTTCTTCTTTACCAGGTTGTGGCTCAGAAGTTCCAGTTTTACCGCCTATAGAATATCCTGTAACTTTTGCTCTTCCACCAGTACCATCTGTAACAACAGATTCCAACATCGACATCATTTTTTCCGCAGTTTCTTTTGAAACAACTTGCCTTACAGCAGTTGGTTCAACTGCTGTAACAACACCAGTATCTGTATTTGTAATTTCTTTAACAATTCTTGGTTGCATTAGTATACCATCATTAGCAATTGCTGAAACAGCAGTTACTAATTGTAAAGGAGTAATTGTAAACCTTTGTCCAAATCCCATTGTTGCAAGTTCTGTAGCATTTACATTTTCTATTTTATGAAAAATACTATTAGCTTCACCAGGAAGAGCTATTCCAGTTTTGTCAAATAAACCAAATCCATCATAGTATTTGTATAATGTACGAGCTGTAACTTTTTCTGCGAGTTGCATGAATGCAGGGTTACAAGAATTCTGTAATGCTTCAGTTAAACTTTGCTTACCATGAGCAGTAGGACTCCAACATGCCAAATTTCGTCCAGCAACTTTCTGATATCCTGTGCACACGAAATCACTTGAGTTGTCTGCTGTAACAATATTTTCTTCAAGAGCAATTGCAGAATTTAATATTTTAAATGTAGAACCAGGTTCATATCCATCTGCTATAGCTCTGTTACGCCACATATAATACCAAGAATCACTTTTTTCCTGTGCTGTTAAGCTATCCCATTTTTCTTTTAAAGCAGTGGTATTTGGCGTAAAAGGCTCGTTTATGTTGTAATTAGGATATGTAGCCATTGCTAGAATATCCCCAGTAGAAGGGTTCATAATTATTACATTTCCACCTCTAGAACAATTATTACTATTTACAGCTTGCTCTAAATATTTTTCTACTATTTTTTGTATATTTAAATTTATTGTTAATGTTAAGTTACTACCATTTTCAGCAGGAATATATTTTAGGTTACTATTTGGAATTTCTTGATTTATTGAGTCTGTAACAGTTGTGGTTTTTCCATTAGTTCCAGAAAGTACAGAATCCCAGCCGTATTCTAGCCCTTCTAATCCTTGATTATCTGTACCGCAAAATCCAATTAAGTTTGAAGCTAAATTGTTATAAGGATAATATCTTTTGGTATCAGCGTCTATATTGATGCCAGAAGTAATCTTACTTTCATTCATCCAAGTCTTTAATAAATCTATTTTATCTTGTTCTACTTTTCTAGCAATTGTAACAAGCTTGTCTTTAACAGAAATTTTATCTAAAGTTTCTTGGTAATCTAATCCAAAAATATTACTAAATTTAGCAGCTAAAGCTTCATTAGGAACGAGTTCTCCATTTGAATATTTAACAGAATTTGGTTTTATTGAAACTGTATCAACAGAAGCACTTATTGCTAAGGCTTGACCAGTAGAGTCATAAATAGTACCTCTTTTAGGACTAATAACTCTATTTGTAGTTTGTTGCATATATGCTTGTTTTTTTAACCACGAACCTTGTACAAATTGAAGCCAGAAAATTCTAATTGTTAATAGTATAAAGATAATAATAAAGAAAACGACTAAGGCTAAAAGCCTTTTACCAGGTATTTTTGTTTGTTTTTGTTTCATAACAACTCCTAAAAAATATATTATTAATAATAATATACGATTAACAGTTAAAAATCAATAAAAATGTGATATAATTTATATGTTAATAATATTTTAGATGGAGGATTTTAAATTGAAAGATTTATATATCGAAACAAGAGAAATTATGAAACATAATGGCATTAGTGCTGATAAGAATTTAGGGCAGAATTTTTTAGTAAATGAAGAGGTATTAGACAAAATTGTAAAAGAATCAAATATTACAAATGAAGATTTAATAATAGAAATAGGCCCAGGTTTAGGAAATTTAACAAAGAAACTATTAGAAAAAGCAGGAAAAGTAGTATGTATAGAGCTAGATAAAAGAATGATAGATATTTTAAATAAAAGATTTTTAATGTATGATAATTTTGAATTAATTAATAATGATGTTTTAAAGGAAGACTTAAAAGAATTAATAACTAAGGGAAAGAAAGAAAAGAATTTAAAATATGCGAAAGTTGTTGCAAATTTGCCATACTATATAACTACACCAATAATTATGAAATTATTAGAGGAAAAGTTAGATATAGATAGTATTACTGTTATGGTACAAAAAGAAGTTGCAGATAGATTGACTGCAGTTCCAGGAGAAGGAGAAACAGGTGCAATTACATATACAATTAATTATTATACACAAGCATATAAAATAGTAAATGTACCAAATACATCATTTATACCAGAACCAAAGGTAGAGTCAAGTGTAATTATGCTTAAAAGATTGAATGAGCCAAGAGTAAAAGTAAAAAGTGAAGAAGCATTATTTAGAATTATTAAGTTGGCATTTATGCAAAAAAGAAAAACTTTATTAAATGCATTAACAAATGGAGGATTGGCAGAGAAAAGTAAAATAGAAGAAATACTGAATAATTTAAATATAGATTTAAAAATAAGAGGAGAAAAATTAACATTAGAGCAATATGCACAAATAGCCAATTTTGAAATATAAATATTGCAAAATGTAGGGGCGCTCACTTACACCCCTACATTTTAATTCTCAGCGATAACTTTTGCTATATTGTATATTAATTTAATTTTTTCTGCTGGACAACTTTTGAATAAATCTGAAAATTCTTTATTTAAGTAATTCTTAGAATCTTCATAAGTATCATTTAAAATAAATCCTTCAGATGTGTCTAATATAGAACATATTTGATGTAATCTTTTTAAATTTATTAGAGTATCTCCGCGTTCTAATCTGCTTAAATAAGCAATAGAAACATCTAACTTTTCAGCTAATTTCTCTTGAGTTAAATTTTTTGCAAGTCTAGCGTCACGTATTCTATTTCCAATAAGAATATAATCTAATGACATAAAAATCACCTACCTAGTATATTTTTACTAAATATAGCATTAGAAAATTACTTAAAACAGAAACTTATAGGTTAATATTTACTACAATAAAAATATTTTAAAAAAAATTGAAAAAGTATTTCCAAATATATATTTATAATGATATAATGTAATTATAATGTGCAAAAATATCTAAAAAATGCATAAAAGGAGGGATAAAATGAATCAAATACTAGTTTCTGAAAAGTTATATGTAACTAAAGAAATGAAAGCAAAGAAACGTTTATTTAAGATTGAATTCTTTTTATCCATTTTTTTAGTAGTTGCATTGTTTTCATATTATGCATATGGGGAATACGATAGAGCAAAGAGTGAACAAGTTTCAAAAGAAATATTGCAAGGGATTAAATTTATAGAACAAAAGCCAAGAGAAAAAGTAGATCCTAACAGCCAATTACCAGATGATTCAACAATTAAAATCAAAGACAATGCGATAGTAGTAATATTAAATGTTGAACCAGAAGATTCTATTGCCAATCCAATAAATGTGGAAGATATATTTAATCCGGAACCACAGGATATAGCACCTCAAGTATATATAGCAAAGGATGGAATGGAATATCAAAATATAGCAATAATAAATATCCCAAAAATAGGAGTAAATTATCCTATATTTTCTACATGGACAGATGAATTATTGAAAATATCACCATGTAAGTTCTGGGGTGCAGATCCAAATAGGATAGGTAACTTCTGTATAGTTGGTCATAACTATAGAAATGATAAGTTCTTTAGTAAAGTTCCAACATTAGAAAAGGGAGATATTATAGAAATAACTGATATGTCAGGTAGAACTATTGAATATATGGTTTATGATAAATACCAAACTGATCCTTCAGATGTTGCATGTACAAGCCAACATACAAATGGTAGAAAAGAAATAACTTTAATAACATGTACAAATGATAATAAGAAAAGAGTTATTGTAAAAGCAGTAGAATATTAAAGAGCACAAATTAAATTGTTAACATATTGCAGATTGTAGGGGGTATTGTATACGCCCGAAATTTCAAATAAATTACTAGAAAATTATATAAGGGGAAAAAATGGATAAAATTGAATTACCTGAAAAATTTAAAAAGATGGGTTTATACGAAGTAGTAGTAATTGAAGATAAAAAAGGTATTTTTATTAAGTGCAGTAGAAAAAGACAAAAAGGATTTACTTATATTAGTGTCAAGTCAGTAAATGATAAGTATTTTTATGAAATGCTTGTAGAAGAAAAAGAAATAGAATACTTAAATAACAAATATGGGACAGGTCATTATTCAAATATTGTTTATTAGGAGAAAATATGGTAGAAAACACTGAATTAAAGGAATATATGATAAATCTTACAAAAACTGAATTACAAAAATTTAAATTATTATCAGAAATTTATTCAGAAAGAAGAATAAGTAAAATATTAAATAAAAATATTAAAAAAGTGTTTTCAGATGAGACTTTAATTAATGAAACTGGCTATTATAATACAGGTACAAATGAGATACATTTAAAAGTAAATGAAGAACATAGAATAACACAAACAGAGGTTGAAAATACTTATACATTGAAAGGAACAGTAATGCATGAATGTATTCATGCGTTATTTTGTCATGAAGAATATTCTACTGGTGCATTAGCAAAATATGGCAACAGACAAATAGGAAGAGGGATAAACGAAGGATTAACTAATTGGATAATAGAAAAGTGTGGAATTATAATTAATGGATATTTGGTGCAAAAAAACATTGTAAAAGCATTGGAATGTGTATTTGACGAAGAAACAATACTAAAATTATTGTCTGGAAAAACTAATAAATCTTTCAAAGCATTGGGACTTTCTACATTAGAAGGAGAAATATTTTTCTCAAAAGTTGATGAGATTACAGCCCTAAAAGAGGAAATAAGAAATAAAAAAGGAATAATTTATAACTTAGAAAAGTTACTAGAGCAAAAAACAGTAGATGAAGAGGTAGCAAAGCAACAATTAGTAAGAAGTAAGCATAATTATAATGAAAAAATGACATTAAGAGATAATATGGAAGAAGCAAAATCTTCAAACGTAGAAGACTTAATGGACTATTATTCAACTTTAGATAATGAGATAGTTTCTATAATTGATATACTTATAAATAAATATGCCGAACCATTATTAGAACAAGAGAGAAACAAAAATAAACTTGATGAAGAAAGTTATTTAAAGCTTTCAAATTTATACATAAGAATATGGAATATGTTAGATTATATAGAAGATACGTCTAAAAGAAAAATTGCTAGTTTGAAAATATTTGAGGAAGAATTTAAAAAAGTCTCAGATAATTTGTTTAATGAGTTGTTACAAGGTGAAGTTTCAGTTCAGAATTTGGAAAATAAAATTTACTTATCAAGTATAATAAATAGACCACTAATATTAATAAATTCTGATGAAGAAGAAATAACAGTTAAGAAAAAACAAGTGTATCAAAAAGCATTAGGCATAAATTTTGAAGGTGCAGAGGAAAAATTTGTTTTACTAGAATATTTGAGAAAAGAAAAGAAATTAAAAAGTTTAGATAAATATTTTATTAGTGATTTAAATAATGGTTCATATATTATTTCAGGTAATGAAGAAAAGCCAGTTGTAGTAAATACAGAAATTTTAAAGAATAAAAAACATAAATATTCAGAAAAAGAATTTTCAGAAGCAATGAAAAATTTTAATATCATGAGAGAAAAAGTAGAAGAGAATTCGGAAATTGAAGTATTGGATATAAATTCAGCATTAATAAGTGTAAAAGAACAAGATAAGAATAGAATTTATATGTTAAATAATAAAAGTTTAATTTTTGAGGAAATATTTCCTAAAAGAAAAGTAAATATTGAATTACCACCCAAAAAGGAATTGCCTGCTCAAATTCCGTTAAAGCAAAATTGGTGGGCAAGAATAAGAAATAAGATATTGGAAAAAGAACCAGCATTAATATATGAAGATGAAGTACAAAATACTTCAAAAGAATTCATAGAAAAAATAAAAGTAGATAATATAAATGATAAAGAAATTAGTGAAAATGTGGTAAAGGAAAAACGAAGAATAGACAGGACTATTTAAGAATAAAATGTTGAAAATTAATGAATAATGTGATAGTATTTTTGTGGTTGTAGATGAAAACTATAAACTAATTATATGGAGGGATAAAAATGGAAGAAGAAAAGAAAAATGAAACCGTTGTAGAAACTAAAGTAGTTAAGAAAAAATCTGGAAAGAAAGTATGTATTATTTTAATAATAGTATTAATATTGGCCATAGGAGGAGTTGGATATTTTGGATATCTAAAACATACAGAAATACAAGATAATAATAAACAAGCAATAGAAAAATTAAAACAAGAAAAAGGAGAATTACAAAATCAAATAGACCAATTATTAACAAATACACAGGAATTAAATCAAACAATATCAAAAATGAATGAAAGAATAAATAAAACAACAGTTATAAAAGCAAATGCGCAATATAAAGAACTAACAAAAAATTTAGGAGAGAATGAAGGACTTTATATAACAAGCATTTCAAAAGATACAGAAGGTAAATACTTAATTAAAGGTGTTAAGTTTGAAGAATATACTTTAACAGCAGGAGAAGTAAACAAATTAAAAGATGGTGCAAGAATAATAATAGATGGTAAAGAATATTTTATAGGAAATGCAGAACAACCAAATACTTTAAGAGCAAATGGTAGCGAAGTTGATGTTCTTACAATAGTAGAAAAAGATGGAAAATATATATTAAAAGGTTCTACTGAATATTCAGTAATAAGAAAAATGACAGATGAATATTTAACAGTAACTGTAGATGGGAATGTAAAATATTTACCAATTATTACAGATGCAGGAGTTGAAACAGCAGAAGAAAAAACTATGGAACAATTATTTAATGGATTTAAATATGTTGAACCAAAAGATATAACACATCCAAGTGGTTTATATAAAGTAACTTTTGAAAATAGTAAGTGCGTTAAGATTTCTTATTTACCAACAGGACATTAATAAATTAACACAATTAAAAAATCTTCATAAAATATAGAAATATATTTATGGAGGTTTTTTTTATGGCGAGAATAATTGTTTTTAACAATGACACAAATAGAATGGAAAATTATTATAGAGGCGAAAATGAAGCAATGCCATATAATACAAATGGAACATTAACAGTAGGTGAATTCAGAGGTTCTAGTAATAGCCCTACATTGTGGACTACAAAAAGGGCAATGCAAAGTTTTAATGCTACTAGGTATATTTATGGAAGGCCAATACCTGTAGGATTTGCGTTTAAGAGACCATGGGAAGGGCGGACACGGAAACCAAAGTCAGCATTATGCAGGAGTAGCATTTGATGCAGGGCAAACATTAAGCAATGCAGAAAGAAATAATTTAAGAAATGTTGCAATTAATTCTGGAGTATGGAGTTATGTGGAACCAGCATATTTAACGCCTACATGGGTACATTTTGATAAGCGTTTTGGAAAACCGGCATGTGGAACTGCACGGATATCCACAAATTAAAAGAGGAAGTATAAGCACATATGTATTAATTGCACAAGACGATTTAAATACATTAGGATTTTCTACATTAGGATTAGATGGAATATTTGGTGCAAGAACTCAACAGGCTGTAAAAGATTATCAAGCAAGTAGAGGATTAGCATCTGATGGAGTTATAGGATGTAATACTTGGCGTTCACTTCAAGAAGATGTGGTTGGAACTGGAAGAACAAGAACAACAATAGATTAGAAAAAATAAACATATATTAATTCTTGATTTTTTTTATTAACTATAGTACTATTATATTATAATAGTACAAAGGAGAGATTAATATGTTAGTAATGGATAAATCTGGTTCAATTTTTGAAGAAAGAAGAGATAAAACAAAAAAATTTAAAAATGTAAAAGAAGTAGAAAATGATAGAAGAAAAAAAGATATAAATGCAAATAAGAAAAAAAGTAAATAAGTACTAATATTTGATTTATAAATATAACTGTGGTATAATTTTAAACGAATGGTGCATTATTCTAGTAATACTGCCTATTACGAGGGTGGGGCTAAAAATCCACTAAAGGGCATATCGTTGAAGTTTCTGAATTATGCGCGAAATGCCAGTTTTGCGTGTCTTTTGGAAGTAAGAATTTAGGGAAATGTGTAATGGCATACATATTAATACCCCTATTTTCGCGGAGGCTTAAATGTTTAATTTAAGTATAACCTATATAAAGTGCCAAGACACAATATATAGTGTAGCCTGTCTTGAGTGATAATATCGGGATTAACTAATTATAAATTAAAATACGTTGGCCATATATTTTAGTTTTGTGTTATGAAATTATTATTGCAAAAAAGACTAGTAATAATAAACAGTATTTAAAGGAAAACTTCTAGAATGTTTGTTGAAAAACAAGAAATTTTAGGGATTAAGGTACGGATTTAAGTGGTAATCTGGTATTCTTTTTAAAAAAGAATGTTTTGTTTAAATGGAAACGGCTAAATAGCAATGTTTAGTACAAAATAGAGAAATTCAACCAGACCTAAACCGTAAAATTTACTTAAAGTTTTACCATTCATAATTATTTTATAAGGAATAATATATGGAGACAAAAAAGAAAAAAGAAGAATCTAAAATTGCGTGGTATATAACAGTTTTTATAACTACTTTTATATTATCAATTTTTTTCTCATTCATATCTACAAATGCAATAACAGATTTAAGTATATTACCAGCAGTAATAATACTTTTAATAGTAATTATAATAGGAATACTATTTGATATAATAGGTTTAGCTGTTACTGTTGCAGCAGAGGAAGAATTTCATGCAAAAGCAAGTAAAAAAGTTAAAGGTTCAAAAGAATCATTAAAACTTATTAAAAATTCACCTAAAGTTGCAAGTATATGCGCAGATGTAATAGGAGATATAGCAGGCGTTATAAGTGGTGCAATAAGTGCGTTAATATCAATAAAAATAACACAAAAATATAATTTGCCTTTTAATATTCAATTTATCATAAGTGCGATAGTAGCATCTTTAACAGTTGGAGGAAAAGCAATAGGAAAAAGTGTAGCTAAAAATGAATCAACTCCAATAGTACATACAGTTGGAAAAATTTTATCTAAACTAAAAATTATAAAATGATAGACAAATGTAAAAAAATATGATAGTATGTAAAAATGATTTTGCCTGAGTGGCGGAACTGGCAGACGCACACGACTCAAAATCGTGCGGGAAACCATGTGGGTTCGAGTCCCACCTTAGGCACCAATACTAAAGAATAAAGTTGTTAAGTAAGGCAGCTTTATTTTTTTACGTGGAAAGATAAATTTTACTGTGAGAGTTAATGGAGCTATATTCCTTTAGTACATATATAAATTGGAAAAATATTACAGAAAGTCTTCAAAACCTATTGAAAATAGCAAATATGTATGATACACTTAATATGATAGTTGAAGTAGACTATAGAACTTAAAAAATATGGGAGGAGGTCGTACAAAAAAATGGACAGAAGAGATGAATTCATTAAAGGCCTAAGAAATCCGCAAGTACAGATGCTAAGTAAACATACAAAAACAGTTATTCAAGAGCCTATAGAGCGATTAAATAAAATGAAAATGGAATTCAATTCGGAAGAAGTAAATATAATAAGTGAAAAAGAAAAAAAAGAAGTAATAAAATATATAGATCAAGTAATAATAGCAATAAACGAAAATAGGACAGGTCAAATTATAAAATTTTTGCAAAGTGTTCAAAAGGGTGAAACCACAATCGCTGCTGCATTAGAATTGGTAATTGAAATTGCAAGAGATGCAGAAACTAGAGTAAATGAAAGCTTTATTGAAATGTCAAATGTGCTTTATAAAGGTAGAGAATTTTAAATTATTTCATAATTTAGTAGGTTAAGGAAATAATACTTAAAAACGTAAGTATTTTTTCCTTGACTTATTTTTTTTTTAGAGATATAGTAATTGTATATTTTACAAAAGGAGGTATATTTTCTAATGGATAATTTAATAGAAATTAGATGGCATGGTAGAGGTGGACAAGGTGCAAAAACAGCATCACTTCTATTAGCAGATGCAGCTTTCAATACTGGCAAATATATTCAAGGATTTCCTGAATATGGACCAGAAAGAATGGGAGCTCCAATAACAGCTTATAACAGAATAAGTAATAATCCAATTACAATACACAGCAATATTTATGAACCAGATTATGTTGTAGTTGTAGATGATACTCTACTAGAAACAGTAGATGTAACAGCTGGTTTGAAAGAAACCGGTGCAATAATTATTAATACAACAAAGGATGAAAATTATTTAAGAAATGTATTGAAAAATTACAAAGGTGAGATTTATACAATAGATGCAAGAAAAGTATCTATAGAAACTTTAGGTAGATATTTTCCAAATACTCCAATGCTTGCAGCGGTTGTAAAGGTTAGCAAAATAATGACAGAAGAAGAATTCCTAGATGATATGATAGGTTCTTTTAAACACAAATTTGCTAAAAAGCCAGAGGTAATAGAAGGAAATATGAAGGCATTAGAAATGGCGTTAAAAGAAGTTAAAAAAATATAAAATTTAATATAATGTAAACAATCCGCCAAATCTCGTCGGTGATAATATATTTTCTTTTCTCTTCGTTGCTCGAAAAGAAAAATATATCACCTGCGTTTGGCTAGTGTATTACTAAAAGAAATCCAGTATGAACGTATTCATATATACTACAATACGAAAATAATGAAAAGGAGGCAATTTAAATGGCAGAGATAAATTCAAAAACTCCAATCGATGAATTAACAATTGGAGGAACTATATATACAGCAGGAAATGCAAAAGAATTTAAAACTGGAGATTGGAGAAGCATAACACCAGTATTTTTATCTGATAAATGTAAACAATGCGGACTTTGTTTTCCAGTATGTCCAGATGATGCAATTCCAGTAAACAAAGAACAAAAAAGAGAAGATTTTGATTATGATATGTGTAAAGGATGTGGCGTATGTGCAAAAGTATGCCCTTTCGGAGCAATAGAAATGAAATAAAGAAAGGAATGAGTAAAAATGTCAATTAGAGAGAGATTAAGTGGTAATGAAGCGGCAGCAATAGCAATGAAACAAATTAATCCAGATGTTGTAGCAGCATTTCCAATAACACCTTCTACAGAAATACCACAGTACTTTTCAACATTTGTAAGTAATGGAGCAGTTGATACAGAATTTGTAGCTGTAGAAAGTGAACATAGTGCAATGAGTGCATGTATAGGAGCTGAAGCAGCAGGAGCAAGAGCAATGACAGCAACATCTTCAAATGGATTATCATTAATGTGGGAAATGATATATATAGCATCAAGCTCTAGATTACCAATAGTAATGTCATTAGTAAATAGAGCTGTATCTGGGCCATTAAATATTCATAATGACCATTCAGATGCAATGGGAGTTAGAGATTCTGGATGGATACAATTATTTTCAGAAAATAATCAAGAAGCATATGATAATATGCTTATGGCACACAGAATAGCTGAACATAAAGATGTAATGCTACCATTAATGGTTTGCCAAGATGGATTTATAACATCACATTCTATAGAAAATATAGAATTATTAGAAGATGATAAAGCAAAGGAATTTGTTGGAAAATATAATCCAGAGCACTATTTATTAAACAATAAAGAGCAAATAGCTGTAGGACCTTTAGATTTACAAGCATATTTATTCGAGCACAAAGTTCAACAAGCTAGAGCAATGGTAAACGCAAAAAAAGTAATTTTAGAAGTAGCAGAAGAATTTGAAAAGCTTACAGGAAGAAAATACAGCTTTTTCGAAGAATATAAATTAGAAGATGCTGAAATTGCAATTATATGTATGAACTCTACTGCAGGAACAGCAAAATATACAGTAGATAAATTAAGAGAAGAAGGAATAAAAGCAGGTTTATTAAAATTACGTGTATTTAGACCTTTCCCAGCAGAAGAAATTGCAAAAGCAATATCTCATGTAAAAGCAATAGCAGTATTAGATAAAGCAGACTCTTTAAATGCAGTTGGTGGAGCATTGTTTGAAGATGTAACATCAGCAATGTTTGTAAATAAAGTAAATGTTCCAACAGTAAATTATATATATGGAATTGGTGGAAGAGATACAAAAGTAGATGATTTAGAAAAAGTATATACTGATTTACAAGAAATTGTACAAACAGGAAAAGTAGAAAATCCATATAGATATTTAGGAATACGTGAATAAGGAGGTTAATAAAATGGCATATAATTTAAAAGAAGTAGTGGCTGAAAAGCCATCAAGATTAACAGCTGGACATAGAATGTGTGCAGGGTGTGGAGCACCACCAATTACAAGAATGATATTAAGAGCACTAAAACCAGAAGACCGTGCAGTAATAACAAGTGCCACAGGTTGTATGGAGGTATCTACATTTATATATCCATATACAGCTTGGACAGATTCTTTTATACACACAGCATTTGAAAGCTCTGGGGCAACATGTTCAGGAGTTGAAGCAGCATATAAATCTATGAAAAAACAAGGCAAATTGCCAGAAGATGAACATACAAAATTTATTGCATTTGGTGGAGATGGAGGAACTTATGATATAGGACTTCAGAGTTTATCTGGTGCAATGGAAAGAGGTCATGATATGTTATATGTATGCTACGATAACGGAGCATACATGAATACAGGAATTCAACGTTCATCTGCAACACCAAAATTTGCAGATACAACAACAACTCCAGCAGGAAAAGTAATTCCTGGAAAAATGCAATCAAGAAAAGACTTAACAAAAATAATGGTAGGACATCACTTACCATATGTTGCACAAACAGCAGCAATTGGAAATTTCAAAGATTTATATGAAAAATCTGAAAAAGCTATATATACAGAAGGTGCAAAATTTATGAATGTATTAGCGCCATGCCCAAGAGGTTGGGGATATGCAACAGATGATTTAATGAATATAAATAAATTAGCAGTAGAAACATGTTATTGGCCATTATATGAAGTTGAAAATGGTAAATACACAGTAAACTATAAACCAAAAAATAAATTACCAATAGAAGAATTTTTACGTCCACAAAAGAGATT
This sequence comes from uncultured Lachnospiraceae bacterium, assembly GCA_964613425.1. Classification (GTDB taxonomy): domain Bacteria; phylum Bacillota; class Clostridia; order TANB77; family CAG-508; genus CAZTHC01. Next base: position 7,989 of record CAZTHC010000002.1, on the reverse strand, counting down.
TAAACATATGTTTAATCCAGGAAACGAATGGATGATAGAGGAATTTCAAAAAGAAGTAGATGCAAGATGGCAAGAATTATTAGATTTAGAAGAAATGACAAATAAAGGTGAGTAAAAAATCTGTATTTTGTTATTGATTATTTAATAACCGTAGGGAGCAGGTTTTGTGTCTGCCCACAAACCAAATTTCATGCAAAATATATTGTAACCTGTAGGGGTCGGCGTCCTCGACGACCCACAACGAAATTACAAATTTATTGCAAATGTAGGGGGCGTATTACATACGCCCTTTTACTATCGACAATAATTTTGTCGAAAAATGTCATATATGTTGACTTTCTCATGAAAATATTATACTATTATATTAGCATATTTAAAATAATCTTTAGGAGGGAATTCGATGAATATCGACTTACCACAAAGTTTCAGCTACGAATCTAAAAATGGTTATGCCAATGTACAGGAAAACACTTTAAAGATTAAAGGAGATGTTAAATTTCGGAGTTTAATGTATGAGTTAACCTACGAATTAAAAGGCAAAAAATGTGTCTACTGTGGACGTCCACTGAAAGACGGAGAAGAAACATTAGACCATGGTTATCCAGAATCAATGGGTGGACCTACAATTACTAATAATCTCTTCCCTTGTTGTGAAAAATGCAACAGAAATAAGAATGATTATACTATTGCACAATATGAGGAGTTTAGAAAACTCGAAACTCGTCAGGAACAAGAAAATTTTCATTCAACTGTTTTAAAACAACAAGAGAAAATAAGGACTACAATTGGATATGACTTACCAGATGAGTGGTTGGAAAACAATGAAAGAGAAATAGGAGATATTCTTGTAAGAATAGACCTAAATCAGGGATTATCTTCTAATGAATTACGAAAGACAAGACGCCATTATAAGAAGTATGGTAATATTTGCAAACCAATAATAGTAGATAAAAATTTTGTATTATTATCTGGTTTCAAAATACTTGTACTATGTAAAAGCATTGGGATTGATAGGGATAAGCTTCCCATTATTTGCATTAATAATGTGCAGGTCCAAATTTAAATTTTAAAGCAATACTTTTATGTAAAGTATTGCTTTTTTATACAAAAAATTGTATAATAATATACATAAAAAGTTTCAACCTTATTCGTCAATTCGAAAAAGGTACTTTTTAAAATTATAAGATTGGAGAATAAGTATGGCTACAAATTCTAGCAGTGAACGGATTAGGAAGACATTTATTTTAAACCCTCATGCAGTGTTATCCTCTTCAGAAAGTTTATTAAGCTTCGGAGAAGATAATGAGGTAATTATCCCAATGGCTGTTCTAGAAAGACTTCAGGAGACCAAGAAAACATTAACACTTTCAAAAAGAAAAATTGCACGGCAAATTTTAGAATACGTAGATTCCTTTAATACTAGGGAGATAACTTCAGAAAAAGGAGTTGTCCAAGCAAATGGAAGTATTCTTAGGATTGCTACTAACTACAAGGATATTACTGTGAATTCTGATAGTATATCTGATCCCGACAAAAGAGCTCTGCAGGTTGCATTAGGCGTAAAAAAAGAAGGAAAAAATGTAACTTTTATTACAAACAATCCAATTCTGCGCATTAAGGCGAAAATATTGGGAATTGATGCAGAACCATACAAGGATGAACTGTTTCCTAAGTTAGAGCAACAGTATAAGGGAAGAATTAATTGCTTTGCAACAAAGGCTGTTATTAGTGATCTTTATAATGGCAAAAGCGTTAATGTGGAAGATATATATGAATATAATACCTTTGAGTGGGTAAATAATATGTATCTTCATATTTCTTGTGAATCTAGCAATATTTGTGCTAGATTTGATGGAGAAAAAATTGTAGAGTTGGAAAACCTTAATTTAAAATCATTTAATATTGCTCCCAAAAATATTGGGCAGAAACTTGCATTGGATGCTCTTTTAAATGAAGATACTAAGCTTACAATTCTTAAAGGCCCGGCCGGTACTGGAAAAACTTTTTGCTCTCTTGGAGTGGCATTACAGCAAACCATGCAGGAAAAAAAGTATGAAAAAATTCTTATTAGCGTACCAGTTCAGACTATTGGAGATGAGCAAATTGGTTTTTTACCAGGAGATATTGACGAAAAAATGGCTCCTTATATTGGAGGAGTTGTAGACAATCTGAATCAGTTGTTAAAAAAATTTGGAATCAATAAAACTGCTGACAAATTATTGGAGGAAGGGTTAGTAGACATTCAACCCATTGGTTATCTAAGAGGAAGAAATATATCAGATTACTTCTATATAATCGATGAAGCTCAGAACGTTGACCCGGATATTATTAAGCCTATTGTATCGAGAGCAGCAGAAGGTTCTAAGTTTGTATTCCTTGGTGATGCTTCACAGGTAGATTCTTTAAAATTAAATGAGAGATATAACGGCATAGTATATCTCTCAGAAAAAGCAAAAGGCAGCTACAATGGATGCAGGCAGATGTTATTTACAGAGGAAGAAATTGTTAGAGGCGACTTGGCTGAGTGGGCTGTAAAAGCTTTAAGGTAAATCTTATAATTTTAATTTTTTCGCGGATTGTATAATCCGCGATTTTCTTTTTAATACTATTGCATTGCTATATACAGCAAAAACATAAGCAGCATTTTTCTTGTCGAAATCTCTTGTACATATATTTCTTTTATGATATATTTAATGTATAAGGGAGTTGATGTTTTATGCAAAATGACTATGACATAATTGTTGTTGGAGCAGGTCCAAGTGCTATATTTTTAGCATATGAACTTTTACAAAAGAATAAACATCAAAAAGTATTGCTTATAGAGCAAGGAAAAAGGGTAGAAGACAGATTTTGCCCAATAGAAAAAACAGGAAATTGTGTTAAATGTAAGCCAATGTGCAATATAACTTGCGGATTTTCAGGAGCAGGAGCATTTTCAGATGGAAAATTATCTTTATATAATAAAGAAGATGATGAAATCCATATAGGTGGCAATTTACACGAATATATAGGAGTTAATAAAACTAAGGAATTAATAGGTTATACAGACCAGATTTATTTAAAATTTGGCGCTGATCCTAAATTAGAAGGAACAGAATATAAAAAAGAAATTACAGAGATTGCAGATAAAGCTAAAAAAGAAGGCTTAACTTTAATAGATATACCAATAAGACATTTAGGGACAGAGAAAAGTCATGAATTATATGGAAAACTTGAGAAGTATTTATTAGAAAACGGAATAGATATTTTATTTGAAACAACAGTTGATGACTTAATTATTGAAGATGAAATTATTAAAGGTGTTAAAATTAAACCAGCTAAATTTGTAACAGATAGAACATATAATACGCAAGAATTATATGCAGAAAAAGTAGTTTTAGCAGTTGGAAGAAAAGGTGCAAACTGGCTTGTTGAAATGTGTGATAAGCATAAAATAAAAACAAAAGCAGGAATTGTTGATATTGGCGTAAGATTTGAATTACCAGATTCAGTTATGGCAAATATTAATAAATATATGTATGAAGGAAAATTCGTAGGAAAACCAGGACCTTTTAAAGATAAAGTAAGAACATTTTGTCAAAATCCAAGTGGATTTGTTTCGACAGAAGTGTATGATAACGATATATCTCTAGTAAATGGACATTCATATAAAGAAAGAAAAAGTACAAATACGAATTTAGCAATTTTAGTATCTCATAATTTTAACTATCCATTTAATAAACCAATTGAATATGGAAGAAATATAGCTAAAAACTTAAATGAATTAGGTGCAGGAAATGTAGTTGTTCAAAGATTAGGAGATATTTATAGAGGAAAAAGAACTTGGGAGAATGAATTACAAAAAAACTCTGTAGTTCCAACATTAAAATCTGCAGTTGCAGGAGATATAACTTTTGCATTAGGATATAGAACAATGACAGATATTATAGAATTTATTAGAGCTATGGATAAAGTGGTAGAAGGATTTGCAAATCCAGATAACTTATTATATGGGCCAGAAATAAAATTCTATAGTAATCAAGTACTAGTAGACAATAACTTTGAATCTAACGTACATGGTTTATACTGTATTGGAGATGGTGGAGGAATGACAAGAGGTTTAATGATGGCATCATGCTCTGGAGTAGAAATGGCTAGAATATTAATGTAATTATATTGGTTGGCCTCCTCGGCAACCAAAGAATTGTTAATACAGGGGGAATTTCAAATGATAAAATTAAAGAGTCAAAAAGGGGCAATAACTTTATATGTATTAATTGCAATGTTATTTTTAACTATGTTTTTAATGGGAATATACGTTATACAAACGAATAGACATCAAACTCAATTAGAAGCAAATGCAGAAATACGAAAAAAGTATGACCCTAGCTTAAATGAAATAGATGTATATAATAGCCTTTTTAGCAACGATGCAGTAGTACCTATTTATACAATGGAGCAATTAGGAAAGATAGGTTCAAATGAAACCGTTGTAATTAACGAAGAAAATGGAAAAAGATATGTCTTTGGAAATAGCAATAGAACCTATGTATTAATGAACAATTTGCAAAGAAGTGTAGCTAATATAAATGATTGGACACCAGTAGGATATAGTATTCCTAACACTTGCAAATTAGAAGGAAATGGAAAAACTATAACTATAATGGTAAATAATGTTCCATATGTATATACTCAAAAAACGGGGTTTAAATATGTAACAAGTGAATTAGGTTATGTAAGAAACAACTTAATTTTACATTATGATGGAATTAGAAATTCAGGATTGCAACTTCCACATAATAATTCAGCAATTAATTGGGTTGATTTAAGTGGAAACAATTATAGCGCAACAATGACAGGATTTAATGGAACAGAAGAAAGTGGATGGCATGATACATATTTGGCTTTTGATGGAATAGACGATGTAGCATATAGATATATGAGTATAAGTGGAGCTAATGCTTGTATAGAGATAGTTGCTAGACACTACAGTGGATCGTATGTTGCAAGAAGTGATGCAAATGTTAGAACGTATTTTGGGGGAATATCCGGAGGAGTATGTAAAGGAAACCCAGCAGTTCAAACTGTAGTGCAAGTTACAAATCCTATTACTAGTTATGTTCTACAATGGAAAACAATAAATGGTTCATTATACTATGATGTATATATCGATGGTATTAGAAAAGCATATAATGTAGCTTTTTCAAATGCAACAAACGGAACATATATATCTTTAGGATCATTTACTCCAACATTTAACCAAGGTTCAAAAATGGATTTGTATGCAGTAAGAATATATAATAAAGATCTAACACAAGATGAAATTGCTAACAATTATAAAATAGATAAGCAAAGATTTGGAATAAATTAAATATAAAACAAATTATTGAGATGTTTCGGGTTTACTTCGTTACGCTCAATATGACACTAGTATAGAATAAGTAGGGGCAAACAGCGCTTGCCCCAAAACAAAAGGCAGGTGAATTGGTATGAAAAATAAAATAATATTAATAATGTTTTTTTTACTACTATTTACTTGCTTTAATTTATGTAGTAATGCAGAAATGTATCAACCAGGGAAAAGTAATAACTCATTTGAAGGTTATGTATGGGATGATATAAATGAAAATGGCATATATGATGAGGAAGAAAAAATGCTAGAGGGTATAAAAGTAAATATAGTATGCGATAATAAAGTGATTTCTACCATGGAAACTGATAGAAATGGATACTACAAATTTAGTGAATTACCAGCAGGAAATTATAGAATTGAATTTGAATATGGAACTAAAGAACAAATGCAAAAAGAGCTAAATTTAGAAATTAATACATACAATAAATCAAGTTCATTTTATAAGTTTTATAATGGACAAGATTACAGAACTACACTTGCAAAGAATATAACAAAAAATGAGTTGCCAATAAGGCTTGTGCTTATAATAGATACTTCTTCTAGTATGGCACCTATTAATGTAGAATATTTAAAAAATTCTCCAGGTTTTGCATGTAGATGTACGATACCACGTAGTCAAAAGGGATTACGGATTAGATAGATGCTGCTTAGAAGATTTGAACAGTGAAGGAAGAATTAAAAAAGTTTTACCAGCGGCTCAAAAGATGTTGGAACAATTTAGGCAAATGAATGTTATATCTTCATATCTTTTAATATGTTTTAGTGACGATGCCGTAACATACAATTTAGATGGAAGAGATTTACCAGATACGATGGAGTGCATAGGAAATACAAATACTACAGTAGCATTAAATCAACTACAAGGAATTGTAAACTCAGATTATAAAACAATTGCTGTAATGTTTACAGATGGAATTCCTTGTAGCTCAATAACAGAGGTTATATGGGATGAAGAAGAGATTCCTCACTTTGTATTTGAAAATTCAAATATAGAGGAAGATACTTTGAACGCATTGAAACAGCTAAAGAAAGATACAAGAGTGGATTTAACAACAGCTATCACATTATTAACAGAGGAACAGGTTTATGCTGAAGTTGTACATAGTAGTGGAAATTGGGAAGCTTTTGATGATCCAGATTTTATAGAGAAAATGGCTCGTGATTCATATGAAATACAATCTGGGACAGTAGAAAGAATATTTGGAACATATAAAGAACCAAGTGCTGATAGATTATATGTTATAGATGATGATTATATTTCAAGTTTATTTGCAAAAGAAATAATAAATGATACAATTGATTCATTTATAAGCATAGAAAAACAGGCTTCATATGGTAAAGACGATATGATTACAAGAGCATTACAATTCTCAAAACTATTTAGTATGGATAATAAAAAAGCAGAGTCTCTTGCAGGAATAAGAGGAGCTCAAGCTTTAGAAGATTACTCTAAAATGATTGCAAGGACAGACAATATAGAACTTCTTGGTAACAATACACATTTAGAGGAATTAAATATGGGATTAGTAGAAAGACCAAAAGTAGATTTGTCAATTACTGAAGAAGTTGAAAGCATAAAAATTACATTGTCAGATGGCACAATATTAATAGATACGTCAGAAGACTTAACGAAAAATTTATTTAACTGGGGACTCAATAGAATTGGACCAATTCATGCATATATGGATAAAGAAATTATGCAAGGAGCAACGATAACAGTAAAATACGGTATAAATGTAGTTAATAACAGTGAATTTGATTCTTTGTCAAACTATTTTGGCACAGATAACTCTGAAATGACGACTAGTGCTGTAAAAATTTATAGTTATGTAAGTTCAAATATGATTTTCCGTGAAGAAGAAAATAATGGATTATGGGAATTAGAAACAAATTATAATGAGTTAAATAATGAAGTAATAAAAGAGATAAATGATAATAGATTAGCTGTTATTAAGACGACAAATCAAATTTCAAATGTTACTTTAACAAGTGGACAACAAATGTCATTCCCATTAGTTTTAAGTAAAATAATTTCATCAGAAACTGATTCAGAGGATTTGGTTTATACAAATTATGTGGAAATTGTAGTTAGAGGAAATATATTAGGAAGAAGGTCATATACTCAAATTCCAGGAAACTTTAGACCAATAAGTAAAATAAATTTTGAAACAGATAGTGATATTTCTGATTCAGTTACAATTTTACCACCATTTGGAGAAAATAGAAATAATTCATTAAAATATATAGTGTCAATATTAGCATTAATAATTATAACGGTGTTTTTATCACGAATTTTATTGACTTTTCGCAAAAAAAAAGATAAGATATATAAGTAAAAAATAAGTAAAATTTTAGGAGGAAAAAAATTTTATGGGAGAAGTTATAGTCGTAACATCAGGTAAAGGTGGAGTAGGTAAAACAACAACAACAGCTAATCTTGGTACAGCCCTAGCTTTAGCTGGAAAAAAAGTGGTATTAGTTGATACAGATATAGGATTAAGAAACCTAGATGTTGTTATGGGGCTAGAAAACAGAATAGTATATGATATAGTAGATGTTGTAGAAGAAAAATGTAAATTAAGACAAGCTTTAATAAA
>CAZTHC010000001.1:0-53039 GCA_964613425.1 uncultured Lachnospiraceae bacterium | reverse complement strand
GTATATAATAAATTATCTTATTTATCTTATGCACCAATATTATTTATATCTGCAAAAACAGGACAAAGAGTAGAAAAAATTTTTGACTTAATAAATCATGTAGCAAGTCAAAATGCAATGAGAATTTCTACATCTATGTTAAATCAAGTTATTAATGAAGCTATTGCTGTAGTACAACCACCTACAGATAAAGGAAAAAGATTAAAAATATTATATGTAACACAGGCTTCTACAAAGCCACCAACATTTATAGTATTTGTTAATAATAAACAGTTATTTCATTTTTCATATGAAAGATATTTAGTTAATCAAATACGAAATAATTTCGGATTAGAAGGAACACCAATACGAGTAATAGCAAGAGAAAAAGGAGAAAAATTTGAATAAATTTTAAAGGAGGATAAAACACATGGTACCATATGTTATAATTTCAATTTTGGCTTATTGTATAGGAAGCATAAGTTTTTCAGTAATATTTAGTAAGAAATTTGCAGGATTTGACGTTAGAGATAAAGGAAGCAAAAATGCGGGAAGTACAAATGTACTAAGAACAGTTGGGAAAAAAGTTGCAGCACTTACATTGATTTGTGATATTTTAAAAGGAGTAGTAGCAATTCTTATAGCATTCATTGTTGGAAAAATATTTACAGAAATCAATGGAGCAACATTAGTTCAATTAGCGGGATTCTTTTCAATACTAGGACATACTTTTCCTATTTTCTTTGGATTTAGAGGAGGAAAAGGGGTAGCAACAGCATTAGGGGTGTTACTAATATTAAATTGGCAAATAGGTTTAATTTGTTTAGTATTTGCATTAGTTTTAATGGTGCTAACAAGAATGGTATCATTGGGATCAATTATGGCGGCAGTACTATTTCCAGTATTAACAGTTTTTATACATGCAAATTATTTAGTAGATGGAAGTTATATAATATTTGGTATAGCAATAGCTGCTCTTGTAATATTTAATCATAGAAGTAATTTGAAAAGAATATTAAGCGGAACGGAAAGTAAATTAGGTTCAAAAAGTTTAAAATAAACAATATATATGTAGAATGTAATGTTGAGCGAAACGAAGTGAAGTCGAAAAACATCTCATAGATAAATTATAAAAAACATATTGCAAACTGTAGGGGTTGGCGTCCTCGACGACCCACAATGGAATTATTGCAATTTGTATGAACGTATAGCATACGCCAACAAATAAAAATTGATAAGGAGAATAAAATGAAAAATATAGGAATTATAGGAAGTGGAAGTTGGGGAGTAGCATTATCTATTCATCTAGCAGGTTTAGGACATAATATTAAAATATGGTCTTTTGCACAAGAAGAGGCAGATTTAATAAATAAAGAAAGAAAATGCATATTTTTACCAAGTGCTGTCATACCAGATAATGTAATGTGCAGTTTGAATTATGAAGAAGTAATAGAAAACACAGACATATTACTTGTTGTTACCCCTTCGAAATTTGTAAGAGACACAATTAGTAAATGCAAACAATACATAACAAATCAATCAATAATTGTATGCTCAAAAGGATTTGAGGCTAATACACTAAAAACATTGGCAGAAGTAGTAGAAGATGAACTACCAAATTCAAAAGTAGGAGTTTTATCTGGACCAAGTCATGCAGAAGAAGTTTCAATAGGAATCCCTACAGCTTTAGTAATTGCTTCTAAACATGAAGAAATATTAAAAGATATTCAAGAGAATTTTATGAGCGAAACTGTAAGAATATATACTTCAACAGATGTAAAAGGAGTAGAACTTGGGGGAGCATTAAAAAACATTATAGCCTTTTGCGCAGGAATTACAGCAGGTTTAGGTCTAGGAGACAATACTTTTGCAGCATTAATTACTAGAGGACTAACAGAAATTACAAGAATGGGAATAAAAATGGGAGCACAAAAAGATACTCTGTATGGTTTAACTGGACTAGGAGATTTGGTAGTAACATGTTTAAGTGAACATAGTAGAAATAGAAGGGCCGGAAAACTAATAGGAGAAGGTAAAACCATAGAAGAAACTAGAAAAGAAGTTGGAATGACAATAGAAAGTATTGACAATATAGAAGTAGCATATGAATTGGCAAAAAAATATAATGTAAATATGCCTATTGTAGAAGCTGTATACGATGTATTGTATAATGATTTGAAACCACAAGATGCAGTAAATATGCTAATGACAAGAGAACCTAAAAGCGAAGTGTAAAAAATTTTAATATGGAAATCTTTCAAACAAATATTTAATTATTTGATTTGCATTATTATCTGTAACATTAATAAAAAAATCGTTATCTAAACTAATCCACATATTTATTTTATATTTATAATTATTATCTATAAAAGTACCAATTATATCGACAATCTCGATAGGATTGGTATATTTTTTTTGCCATTTTAAATCAATTGATTCAATTTTTTCGTCACTATCAAATTTATTTAAAAAATTTTTAATTTCATCTTCTACATTACTATATAAACTAACAATCACATTCAATTTTAAAACTCCTTTTTGTTTATTATTTGTAAAAACGACATAAATATATACAAGAGAATAAAAGGTAATTTTTTCGGAAACAATAAAATTAAATAAAAGAAGGTGAGTTAAATTAAAAGTAAAACAAAATTAATAATAATAATGCTAATTTTTAGTTTGTGTTTATATGGTTGCAATAACAATAATGAAACAGAAAAATTATCTAAAAAAGTTGTTAAACAAGTGAAATACCTAGATACACAATTAGTACAAATGTTGAATGATTTAAATAGAATTTCTTTTGAAAATTACGAAGTAACAACTAATTTAGTAGAAGCTTCTAGTAATGACTCTGAACCTGATAAACAAGGAGAAACAGAAGAAAATTCTGAAAAGAGTAATTCAAAGAGTTCAGGAGAATCCAAACAAAATAACCAAAAAAATTCGTTAAATATATCACAAATAAAAGCAAGTAATATTTTATTAACAGATAGAGAGAATATAGAATGGGAAACGATTAAAAGCAATATAGAAGAATTATATTTATCTTGGAGTGTAATAACAGCAGATTTGTACAAGAAAAATGTAAGTGGTGAAAACATATTAGCTTTTAGCGAACAACTTGATTTGTGTATAGGTGATATAAAAAAAGAGGACAAGCAAGCAACTTTAACAAATTTAGGAAAATTATATTCAGCATTATTTAATATATATAATGATTTGGAAACAGCAAGTTCAGATAAGAAAATTCAAGAAGTAAAAATGAATATAATAAATGCATACACATTAGTAAACTCAGATGAATGGGATGGAATAACAGAAGAACTAAGACTAGCAGAAGAAAATTTAAAGTTCGTGTTAGAAGATTTAGAAGCATTAAAAGATAAAGAATATAAAATAAATAAAATATATGTGATTTTAAAAGAATTGCAGAAAAGCATAGACCTAAAGGATAAAGATGTGTTTTATATAAAATATAAAAATATAATGGAGCAATTAAAAACATGGTAAATATATCATCTGTTGCAAAATGTAAGAGTCGGCGTCCTCAACAACCCATAATGAAAATGCAAAGTTGTATTGGAAATGCGTCATTAATAATATGCAAATTAAAAATTTAATAAAAAATTGATTACTTTTGTTGAAATAAATAATATTATATATTAAAATGATATTAATTTATTTTAAAAGGAGTAATACAAATGTCAAAAGTAAGATTAGATTTAAATTATACTGGAATTGCAGAAAAAGAAATAATGAAATATAAAGCAGAAGTGAAGAAAATCCATGATAAAATTCATGAAAATCCAAATAGTCAAGAGGATTTTTTAGGTTGGCTAGAATTACCGACAAATTATGATAAAAAAGAATTTGAAAGAATAAAAAAAGCGGCAAAGACAATTAGAAAAAATTCAGATGTTCTAATTGTTATAGGTATAGGTGGCTCATACTTAGGCGCAAGAGCAGTAATAGAAACTCTTACAGGAACATTTGATAACTTATTAAGCAAAGAAGACTCAACACAAATATTGTATGCTGGAAATAATATGAGTCCTAATTATATAAATGATTTAATGGAATATATTTCAGATAAAGATGTATCTATAAATGTTATTTCAAAATCAGGTACTACTACAGAACCAGCAGTTGCATTTAGAATTTTTAGAGAAATTTTAGAAACAAAATATGGTGTAAAAGAAGCAAATAAAAGAATTTTTATTACAACAGATGCTAAAAAAGGTGCATTAAAAAAATTGGCAGATGATGAAGATTATGAAACATTTGTAATACCAGATAATATTGGCGGAAGATATTCTGTTTTAACAGCAGTTGGACTTTTACCTATTGCAACAGCTGGAATAGATATAGATAAACTTGTGAAAGGTGCAAAAATTGCACAAGATAAATATATAGATGAAAATTTAAAATATAATGATTGTTATAAATATGCTGTAATTAGAAATATTTTGTATAAGAATAGCAAAGATATTGAGATATTGGTAAATTATGAACCTAAAATGCATTACTTTATAGAATGGTGGAAACAGTTATACGGTGAAAGTGAAGGAAAAGATAATAAAGGAATTTTTCCATCAGGAGTAGATTTTACAACAGATTTACATTCAATGGGTCAATATATACAAGAAGGTAGAAGAAATTTATTTGAAACAGTACTTTGTATAGAAAATTCCAAAACAGATATAAAAGTAAAACCTGATGGAGAAAATTTAGATGGACTGAATTTCTTAGCTGGAAAAACATTAGATTATATAAATAAAAAAGCAATGGAGGGAACTATAAAGGCTCATACAGACGGAAATGTTCCGAATGTTGTCATAAATATAGAAGAAATATCAGAAGAAGCAATTGGAGAATTGATATACTTTTTTGAATTGGCATGTGCAATGTCTGGAAATATTTTAGGAGTAAATCCATTTAATCAACCAGGAGTAGAAAAATACAAAACAAATATGTTTGAATTATTAGGAAAACCAGGATACAAAAAATAAAATCAAAAAAAGAAACTTACCAATGGTAAGTTTCTTTTTTTGATATTTTAAATGCTCTAAATAATTGTTCTAAAAGAAATACACGAATTAATTGATGAGGAAAAGTCATTTTAGAAAAACAAATTAATTCATTTGAAACATTAAGAATTTCATCTGTTAATCCTAATGTACCACCAATAATAAATGTAATAGAGCTACTAAAATTTAATGGTATATCATCAATTTTTTTTGAAAAATCCTCTGAAGAAAATTGAGTACCCCTTAAATCTAATGCAAAAACATATGAATCCTTTTTTATTGAATTTAATATTTTTTTTGCTTCTTTATTTTTTATATCCAAAATGATATTATCGTTTAATTTATCTGGAAGTTTTTCATCGGAAAGTTCAGTAATAGTTAAATTACAGTATTTTGACAAACGTTTAGAATATTCTAAAATAGCATCTTTTAAATAATTTTCTTTTAATTTTCCAACACAAATAATATTAATACTAAGCATAATAAATCTCCTAAAATATATTGTTAGAATTATATAAAATATATTGTACAAAGTCAAATTTGTAAAAAAATATTGCAAAATTATTTATTATCATGTAAAATAAAATTGTATAATGAAATTTGTTAGATTTATTTATATTTTAAAGGTTATGATTTTTTGAGAGTCTTCACTGGTAAGACGATGTATGACAGGCTCAGAATGACATGTATGTCTTATTGATGTTCTGTTGAGCGAAACAAAATGTAGTCCAAACATCTTATGAATAAATCATAAACAAATATATTACAACCTGTAGGGGAGTATTGTATACGCCCACAGATTAATTACAAAGGAGAAGCAAAAATGAAAAAACAAAATCAAGGTATAACGTTAATAGCACTTGTAATAACAATAATTGTATTGTTAATATTAGCTGGTGTAGGAATGAATGTATTGTTTGATGAGGATGGTTTACTTACAAAAGCACAACAAGCAAAAGAAAAGACAGCTGAAGCCGTAGGAGAAGAACAGGATACTTTAAATTATGTAGATAATCTATTAAAAAAATACACAGAAGATAACTATGTTGAACCATTTAATCCAGATGATACATGGGATGGTACTTCAGAAGAAATTATACCAGAAGGAGACAATTACTATATTTGGACTTGTGAGCAATTGAAATGGTTCGAAGAACAAGTTAATTCTAGAAATACATTTGAGAATAAAAATGTGTATTTAATGGCAAATTTGGATATGGGTGCAAGGAAAGTAAATGGTGTGTGGCAATCAGAGCATAATTGGATACCTATTGGTTCTGCATCAAGATGTGATTTTAAAGGAAACTTTTTTGGTGGAAATAAAACAATTGGTGGATTATATGTGAATTCAAATCAATATTATGCTGTAGGGTTATTTAGTTACAATTATGGAAACATACAAGACTTAAAAGTAAGAGAAAGTTATTTTAACAATAAAAACACAGGCTATGATAATGTTTATATTGGTTGTATAACGTCAACTTCTTCTACTCCTCTTAATAATTGTCATAGCATATTAAATACAATAGAAAAAACTGATGGAAAAGCATTAGTAGCAGGAGGAATTATAGCATCATCATCACAAAAATTGTCTAATTGTACAAGTCTTTCAATTGAGATTAAACATATTAATAATTTAAGTTTAAAAGATTCAACTATTGGAGGAATTGTTGGAATATCTACAGGCGAAATAGAAAACTGTAAAACTTCTGGAAATATGGATATAAAACTTATAAAAGCTTCAGCAAATAATTATGGTAGAATTATGCTTGGAGGAGTTGTTGGTAATAGTTCAACAAAACTAACAAATTTAGAAAATTATATGAAAATACAGTACGATGCAGTACTAGATGGAGACCGTACAACTAGTGAATCATATGTTGGAGGAATTGTTGGAAAAGAAACTGCAGGTGAAATAAAAAATTGTAATAACTATGGAGAAATTATTGGAAATGTCAGCTTAGGAGGAATTGTAGGAAATTATAATGGATTACTTATAGAAGAATGTACAAACAATGGAAAACTTACTGTAGAAGAATTAAGCAAAAATACTATTGTGTGTGGAATTGCACAGTCTGTAGATAATTTAAATTGTGTAATAAAAAAATGTACAAATAATGGAGAAATTATTTCGAATGCTTCATATATGTGTGGAATTAGCTCAAGTGGAAAGGTTAGAGAGTCTGTAAATAATGCTAATATAACTTTTCAAGATAGAAATAATGAACTTGCAACATATATAAGTGATTCAACATATATTTCAGGAATAACAAAAGGAGGCGAAAGCGTAGATTGTACAAACAATGGTAATATCACTTCTGAAAGTAACAGGAAAACCACTATAGCAGGAATTATGGGACTAGGGGGTAATACTGTTCAGAACTGTGTAAATAACGGAAAAATAATATGTAAAGGAAATAGTATTGTGCATGTTTCAGGTATTTCATATGGATCTAGAGACATATTAAATTGCAAAAATTATGGAAATATAGATGCACAAATAACTGCATTAGAAGGGGTAGCAAATCAAGGAATTCAAATTGCAGGAGTTGCTAATCAATATGTTGATAATATGCAAAAATGTAATAATTATGGAAAAATTGAAGCTCATGTTGAAGGAATTAGTAATTTACAGAGCAGTTCTATAGGTGGAATACGGAGCAAATACAGCACATGCAATTGTTACAGACTGTATTAACATGGGAGAAATTATTGCAGAATGTAATAATGTTGGTGGAATTGCAGGAGGTGGAGGCAGTAGTAACGCAGGTGAAATTAGAAATTGTTGCAATTTGGCAAAAGTTACAGGAAATAGTAAGGTTGGAGGAATAATAGGAAACACTAGTACAAATTTTACAATAACAATAAATCTAAACAATAATTATAACAAAGGTGAAATTAATGGAACTGACCAAGTTGGAGGAATTATAGGATTTTGGGGTCATGGAACAATGAAAAACAGCTATAATATAGGAACAGTTAATGGTAGTTCATATGTAGGTAGTTTAATAGGAAATAGATATAGAGACTATACAAGATTTGATGAAAATAATTATTATTTAACTTCTGAATTGGGTACTTTTTTAGGTACACAAAACAATGAAACAACTGTAGCAGATGAATCAGAACAACATGAAGTAAGAACTGCTACAGAAATGAAATCTGCAGAATTTTTAGAACTATTAAAAGGAGCTAATGAGGAAAATCCGTTTGTAGCAGATACTCAAAATATAAATAATGGTTATCCAATATTAAAAGATGCAATATATTAAAAAATGTTTGACAAAGTAATAAAAAAGTGTATAATATAAAGCATAAGCATTGAAGAGACAAAGTAAAATAAAGGTTTCTAATAGAGAGGATTAGTGAATGCGCTGAAAGCTAATCTTAGAAAACATATTTGAAAAACTACCTCTGAGCTTCTAATGATAATAAGTTAGGCGTTGATTACGTTATAATCTCAATTAAGTAAAAAATAGGGTGGAACCGTGTATAAAATAGCACCCCTATAGGTATTAATGCAAAATATCTATAGGGGTGTTTTGTATGTAAAATTAAGGAGGAACTTTTATGTTTAAAATTAAATTAGATGGTGGAAGAACAATGGAGGTTGAAAAGAAAACATATTGGCATACAACATCACATATTCTTGCGCAAGCTGTTAAAAGATTATATCCAGAAATAAAATTAGCAATAGGACCTGCAATAGATGAAGGATTTTATTACGATTTTGATACAGATAAAGCTTTTACCCCAGAAATGCTATTAGCGTTAGAAGAAGAAATGAAAAAAATAATAAAAGAAGATTTTGAATTAGAAAGATTTGTTTTACCAAGAGATGAAGCAATAAAATTTATGGAGGAAAAAGAAGAACCATACAAGGTAGAATTAATAAAAGATTTACCAGAAGGTGAAGAGATTTCTTTCTACAAACAAGGAGACTTTACAGACCTTTGTGCAGGTCCACATTTACCAAGCACAGGAAAAGTAAAAGCAATAAAACTATTATCTTCTTCAGGTGCATATTGGAGAGGTAACGAAAAAAACAAAATGTTACAAAGAATTTATGGAATATCTTTCCCAAAAGCTAGTGAATTAGATGAATATATTAATATGATTGAAGAAGCAAAAAAGAGAGACCATAGAAAATTAGGAAAAGAATTAGATTTGTTTTTCTTTGATGAATCAGCACCAGGTATGGCTTATTGGTTACCAAAGGGATTTAAAATGTTAAATATTTTAATAGATTTTTGGAGAAAAGAGCATGAAGCAAGAGGATATAAAGAATTTTCAGGTCCACAATTAAATAGTAGTAGTTTGTGGAAAACATCTGGACATTGGGACCACTACAAAGAAGATATGTTTGTTTTAACAGATGTAGATGGAAATGAGCAAGCATTAAAGCCAATGAATTGTCCTAATTCAATTAAAATATATCAGAGTAAATTAAGAAGTTATAAAGAATTGCCATTAAGACTTAATGATGTAGATGTAATACATAGAAATGAGAAATCTGGACAACTAAATGGTTTATTCAGAGTAAGAATGTTTAGACAAGATGATTCTCATAACTATATTACAGAAGAACAAATAGGAAGCGAAATTAAAGATATAATAGAAATCGCAAGTAAATTCTATGGAGTTTTTGGCTTAGAATATCAATTAACACTTTCAACAAGACCAGAAGATTATATGGGAGAAATTGAAACATGGAATAGAGCAGAAAACGATTTAAAAAATGTTTTAAATGAGATTTGCGGAGAAGGAAATTATAGAGTAAATGAAGGAGATGGAGCCTTCTATGGACCTAAAATAGACATAAAAATGAAAGACTGTTTAGGAAGAGAATGGCAAATGGGAACAGTACAGTTAGACTTCCAATTACCACAAAGATTTAATCTTTCATATATAGACAAAAATGGAGATAAAAAAGTTCCAATAATGGTCCACAGAGCGATATTTGGTTCGTTTGAAAGATTTTTAGGAATAATTACAGAACATTTTGCAGGAGCATTTCCAACATGGTTAGCACCAGTTCAAGTAAGAATATTACCAATAGCAACAGCACACGTAGAATATGCAAATGAAATAAAACAATTATTAGAAAAAAATGGATTAAGAGTAGAATTAGATGAAAGAGAAGAAAAAATAGGATATAAAATACGTGAAGCACAATTACAAAAAGTTCCATATATGGTAATACTTGGGGATAAAGAAGTAGAGGCAAAAGCAGTAGGAGTACGTTCAAGAAAAGACGGAGATATAGGACAAATGCCAATAGAAAAATTTATTGAAAAAATAAATGAAGAAATAAAAATGTATATGTAATACATGTTGCAACCTATATATATCTTATTAATGTCATGTTGAGCTAAACGAAGTGAAGTCGAAACATCTCATAGATAAATAATAAAAAAAGCTTTGAATTAATTTCAAGGCTTTTTTTGTTGCAAATTTTGTCGAAAAGTTCTCAAAATTCGCTAAAACTTCCTATTTTTCTTCAAAGGAAAATATTTCCATAAATAGAATAATAATAATTATCAAGAAAATTAATTTAAATAATGTAAAATGTTGCAGAGGGTCGGCGTCCTCGACGACCAGGGACTTCAAAGAAATTGCTAAAAATAAAATAATAGGAGGAAACAATATGAATACTACATATAATATAGCGGACAAGCTCTTAACTTTAGAAATTACAGATGAGATTGACCACCATACTACAGAAAAAATAAGGAGGAAAGCAGATTATGAAATTCAAAGACATATGCCTAAAAGAGTTGTATTTGATTTTAATAGTGTTACATTCATGGATAGTGCAGGAATAGGAATGATTATAGGAAGGTACAAGATTACTAAAATGTTTGGCGGAATTTTAGAATTAAAAAATGTTAAGCAAAATGTTAAAAAAATTTTTGAAATGTCTGGAATATTAAAAATTATTCCAATAATAGAGGAGAACTAATTTAATAATAGCACAATAATTACATAAATTGGAGGTTGTTAATGGAAAATATATATCAAAATGAAATGAAACTTGAATTTGTTAGCAAGTCGAATAATGAAGCCTTTGCACGAATTACAGTTGCAGCTTTTTCTTCACAGTTAGACCCTACTATAGAAGAAATTTCAGATATTAAAACAGCAGTTTCAGAAGCTGTTACAAATTGTATAATTCACGGTTACGAAAATTCAGAGGGAATTATAAGAATTGTTTGCAAAATAGAAGGAAATTTAATACATATAGAAATTTCAGATAATGGCAAAGGAATTGAAGATATTGCAGTTGCACAACAACCATTATTTACATCTAAACCAAATCTAGAAAGGTCTGGAATGGGCTTTACAATAATGGAGAGTTTTATGGATGAAGTGAAAGTAGAATCAATTGTTGGTTTAGGTACTAAGGTTACAATGAAAAAAGCTATAAAGAAAACTGTAAATGAACTTTAAAAATTTGTAACTAAAGAGGAGTTTTTTTATGTATGAAACAACAAAAGAAGAAATCTTGCAAGCTCAAAATAATAATGAAAATGTTCTTTCAGGAATAATTGAGAGAAATTCCGGATTGATTTGGAGTATTGTTAAAAGATTTAGCGGAAGAGGATATGAATTAGAAGATTTGTATCAAATAGGATGTATTGGTTTTATTAAAGCTATAAAAAGGTTTGATGCTACTTTTGAAGTAAAATTGTCTACATATGCTGTACCATATATATTGGGCGAAATTAAGAGATTTATAAGAGATGACCGGATTAGTAAAAATAAGTAGAAGCATAAAAGAGTTATTAATTAAAATAAAAGAATTGCAAAAAGAATATTTGTTAAAAACAGGCGAAGAAATTACAATCGGAAAAATTTCGGAAGTGCTAAAAGTTTCTAAAGAGGATATTGCATTAGCTCTAGATGCAGGAAACCCGGTAGAATCTATATATGAAGATGCATATAATGATGGTGAAAGTGATTCTGTAAGTAAGTTGGATAGAATAGTTTTGGGAAAGGATGAAGCTAATAGTGTTATTGACTCAATTGCAATAAAACAATTAATAGAAGAATTAGATTTACGAGAGAAGCAAATTATTCTATTACGATATTATAAAAGAAAAACTCAAACTGAAGTTGCAAAAATAGTTGGTATAACGCAAGTACAAGTTTCTAGAATAGAGAAAAGAATACTGTCAGGTATGAAATTAAAATTAATTAGCTAAGAAAGAGGATATGTAATGCAAAAAATAATATTGTTAATAATTTTTATAGTGCTAATTTGTTTTTTGATTCCCATATTTTGTGCAAACAGATTTGAAATTCAAGAAACAATATCTAGTAATACTTTGGAAAATAGTGTACAAAACGTTGAAGAAGTAGAACAGAATAATGAAGAATATAATTATAAACAATATAATATAATAAAACTTTTGCATATTAGTACTGGAGAAATAGAAGATATTAATTTAGATGAATATTTATATGGAGTTGTAGCTGCAGAAATGCCAGCAACATTTGAAATGGAAGCATTAAAGGCACAAGCAATAGTTGCACGTACATATACAATATTTAAAATTAAAAACAATGTAGGAAAACACGATAATGCGGATATATGTGATGAATCTACGTGTTGCCAGGCATGGATTTCAAAAGAGAATAGGTTAGCAAAATGGGAAACAAATAAAGAAGAGTATTGGCAAAAAATTGTAGATAGTGTTAATTCTACAAAAGGAAAAATAATTACATACGAAAATGAACCAATAAATGCTTTTTTTCATTCTAATAGTGGTGGCTCTACAGAAATACCATTAAATGTATGGGGAGGAAGCGGATATCCATATTTACAAGTAGTACAAACTGCAGGAGAGGATGCATATTCACAATACAATTCAGAGGTTGAACTAACTAAAGAAGATATTATTAAAAAGGTTAAAGAGAAATATTCAGATTTTGAAATTGATTTTGAAGAAGAAAATTGCATTGAACCACTTGAATATACAGAGGGAGGAAGAATAAAAACAATTAAATTTGGAAACAAAAATTTATCTGGAGTAGAAGTAAGAACTATGTTTGGATTAAAATCTGCAAATTTTGCAGTAAGTGTTAATGAAAATATTGTTAAATTCACAGTGAAGGGGTATGGTCACGGAGTGGGTATGAGCCAAACAGGTGCAGATGCTTTAGCTAAACAAGGTAAAAACTGCGAAGAAATAATAAAACATTATTATGTTGGTGTTGAAATTTCAAATATTTAAGTGAATAAATTTCAATAAAAAGGAAATAAATAGACTAAAGAGAAGTATTAAGGAGGAGTTTCAATGCCAAAAAATAAACATATAGGAAATGATAGTAATTTAACTACTATTATTTATGTAACAGGGAGTGTATTATTAATTGCTATTATAGCATTTGTAATAATAACATTTTCATATGGAAACAAAATGAAAGGTCAGCAAAGTGTATTAAGTGCAGAAAAAATAGCTGAATTAGTTCCTAATACAAAAGAAACAAATTCAATGGAGCAAGCAAGTAGCTCTATAGGAAAAAATGTTGAAGAAGTAATTAATGAAATGAATAGTAATGTAATAAGCACAAATCAAAATGTAATTACAAGTGAAACAGAAAATGTTTCTCAAGTTAGTATACAAGAAAAAGTTGAAGTAATAGAAAATAAAGAACCAGTATTTATAAAACC
This sequence comes from uncultured Lachnospiraceae bacterium, assembly GCA_964613425.1. Taxonomy (GTDB): domain Bacteria; phylum Bacillota; class Clostridia; order TANB77; family CAG-508; genus CAZTHC01. The sequence continues at coordinate 39,353 of CAZTHC010000001.1, read as the reverse complement.
AGTAGAAGGAGAAATAATAAGAGAATTTGCAAAAGATACACTAGTATATTCAAAAACATTAAAAGAATGGGTAACTCATTTAGGAATAGATATAAAAGCAGATAAAACAACTGTGGTAAAGGCAAGTGCAGAAGGGAAAGTTAGTGCTATAAAAAATGATCCAAGATATGGTTTAACAGTAATTGTGGAACATAATAAAGGATATAAGACAATATATTCAAATTTATTAACAGCAGAATTTGTAAATGTAGGAGATGATGTAAAAACAGGTCAAACGTTAGGTACAATAGGAAATAGCTCTATGTTTGAAATAGCAGATGATTATCATTTGCATTTTGAAATACTAAAAGATAATGAGAATATTGACCCTAAAACAATTATTTAATTTCAAATACTTTTCCATTTAAATAATTTAAAATTCCAGCATCAGACAAAAATGAAAATTTAATTTTATATGCACATAAATCTTGAGTTTTTCTATTAAATTTTTTATTTATTTCGTTTAGTCCATATTTTCCGGTCACCTATAATTGGATGACCAATATGGGCTAAATGTGCTCTTATTTGGTGAGTACGACCTGTTTCTAATTTTACATTTAATACACAAGTATTATTTTTTATATCTTTTGAAATAATTTCATATGAAGTTATTATTTTTTGGTAACCTTTTTTAAATTCGTCTGAAACATATACAAGAGATTTTTTATTATCTTTAAATAAATATGCTTCTAATTTCTGTGAGGAAATACTAGGAATTCTATAAACTGTACATTTATAATATTTTTCAAGCTCTCTGTTTTTAAATTTCTCAAGTAATATATTTAAACTCTCTTCATTTTTTGCATACAAAATAAGACCACTTGTATTTCTATCTAATCTGTGGCATGGCGCTGGGAATATTGAATTTTTGTTGTTTAAGTGTTTTAACAAATTTTCAGTTAAACTGTTTGTACCTAAAACTTCTATTCCAACGGGCTTATTTAAAATTAGTATATTAGTATCCTCATAAATAATATCTAAATTTATTTGCTTAAAAAGTTGTTCATCTTTAATATAAATAGTAACAGTATCATTTGTATATAAAGTTATATTATCATGAATTCTTATTCCATTTACTAAAATGTCTTTCTTTCGTAAAGCCTTAAAAATGGTATTCATTGTAAGTCCATCAAATGAATTAAGCAAAAAAGTATTCAATTTCTTTTCGTTAAAATTTTTATCTACAATTAAAGTTTTCATATAAACATTATACTATAAAAAAAATATTTTGCAAATTGTTTGCTTTTTTAATATTTATATGCTACAATATTAAACGTTATCGAAAGAAAAACAGGAGGGAATATTAATGGAAATTTTAAAATATATATTAATAGGAATTTATATACTAGTATGCTTGGTTCTAACAGTATTAGCTATGATTCAATCTAAGGAAGATGCAGGAGCATCTGGTGCAATAGTAGGAGGTTCTTCTTCAGATAGTTTTTATGAAAAAAACAAAGGTAGAACTAAAGAAGGAATGTTAAAAAAATGGACAATTATTTTAGGTATAGTTTTTGCAATATTAACAATTGCTTTAGGAATTTTGTATGTAATTTAATTAAAAGTAAATAATAATAAAGGGCGGTTTTTTAAAATTTCTTTGCAAAAGAGATTGAAATTTACCGCCCATTATTTTTAAGTATAAAGAGTATAAATGAAAAATTCATTAGAAATTTTAAGATATTTCGACTTCACTTTGTTTTGCTCAACATGACAACGAATAAATGTCATTCTGAGTCAAGCTACAAGGATGAGTTTTTGAAGAATCTCTACTAAAATGAAAGGGTTAAAAATGAAAAAAAGAAAAGATAATAAAAATTTAACTGGAATATTTAATGCAAATTCAAAAGGTTATGGATTTATAAAAATTCCAAACGAAGAAAAAGAAATTTTTATAGCACCTAAAAATACTAAAGGGGCTTTAAATGAAGATGAAGTTGAAGTTTGTGTTTTTAAAACTGCGCAAAATGGTAAAAATATGGAGGGAAAGATAATAAAAATCTTAAGCCATAATAAAGATGAAATGGTTGGAACTTTCAAAAAAAGTAGAAATTTTGGTTTTGTTATTCCAGATGATAAAAAATTTGGTACAGATATTTATATTTCAAAATCTAATTCTAAAAAAATAAGTGATAATCAAAAAGTAGTTGTAAAAATATTAAAGTATCCGGAAAAAGGGAAAAAAGCAGAAGGTGAAATTAAAGAAGTATTGGGAAATGTTAATGCAGCAGGTGTAGATATGCTAAGTGTTATTAAGGAATTTGGTTTACCATCTGATTTTCCAGATAGTGTTACTAAAGAATTAGAATATGTTCCAACAGAAATAGATTTAAAGGATTTAAAGGGTAGAACAGACTTACGTAATAAAGAAATTTTCACAATAGATGGAGAAGATGCTAAAGATTTAGATGATGCTGTTTGTGTTGAAAAAACTGCAGATGATAATTATGTTTTAAGTGTTCATATTGCAGATGTTAGTAATTATGTTAAAGAAGGAAGCACTATAAATGCAGAAGCAATTTATAGAGGGACAAGTGTGTATATGTTTGATAGAGTTATACCAATGTTACCTGTAAAGCTTTCTAATGGCATTTGTAGCTTGAATGTAGGGACAGATAGACTAACATTATCTATTACAATGGAAATCGATAAAAAAGGTAATGTAATATCTTCAAACATATACAAAGGTGTAATAAATGTTACAAAAAGAATGACATATAATGTTGTAGCTAAACTTATTAACTTAGATGAAAATAATGTACCAGTAGAGTTTATTGAATACAAAGACTATATAAAGCATTTTAAATTAATGAAGGAATTAAGTGACATATTAAAAGAAAAAAGATTACATGAAGGAAGCTTAGATTTAGATATACCAGAAAGTAAAATTATATTAGACGAAAATGGAATTGCAATAGATGTAAAAAAATATGAAATAACTCCAGCAAATGAGATAATAGAACAATTTATGTTAAAAGCCAATGAGCAAATTGCAGAAAAATTTTTCTGGTTAGAAGCACCATTTATTTATAGGGTGCACGAAATACCAGATATGGAAAAAGTAGATGAATTGAATAAATTTTTGTTCAATTTAGGTTATAGAGTAAAAGCAACTAAGGATAATATACATCCAAAAGCTTTTTCAGAGGTGTTGAATGAAATAAAAGACAAACCAGAAGAAAGAGTAATTTCAAACTTGGTTTTGAGAACTTTAAAACTTGCAAGATATGAAAACGAGAATAAAGGACATTTTGGTTTAGCTAGTAAATTTTACTGTCACTTTACATCTCCGATAAGAAGATATCCAGATTTATTTATACACAGAGTAATTTCAAAATATATTAATAGTAATTATAACTTAGATGAATTAACAAAAGATAAATTTGAAGAACAAGCTAAAAAATATGCAGATAGTTCATCTGAAAGAGAAAAGGTCGCACAAAAAGCAGAAAGAGAAGCTGAATACATTAAAAAAGCTGAATTTATGCAAAATAAAATTGGAGAAATATATGAAGGAATAATTTCAAGTATTACTTCATTTGGAATTTTTGTAGAGCTTGAAAACACAGTAGAAGGTATGATTCGATTTGATGATTTAGGAAGAGAATATTATATTTATGATGAAGATAGAAAACAATTAATAGGAGAAAGAACAAAAGAAGTATTTAAGATAGGCGATAAAATTACAATACAAGTTACAGAAGCAAATAAAGCTTTAAAGCAAATAAATTTTAAAAGAGTAGTTATTAACGAAGAAAATTCATTAAATTAGGTAAAATTAAGCCAATGGTTGCTATAAAAAATATGGCAATACCACCTGGCTTATTTTTATTTGTTTTAATTTCAAAAATCCCATAGCTTATGGTTTTAATAAATATCCAAACAGATAAGATTAATAAAAAAAATTTCATAAGTTCTCCAATCTAAGTTTTATTAAATAAATAACCAGAAGTAATATCAACATTAACAGTTACATCAAAAAATGAATTTTCATAGTTATCAAGCCAATTTGAGGCAATCCACTCATCCCAAGTTAAGTAATTAGTAAGTGCATTTTTACCAAATCCTACAATATCTGCTTTGTAGCTTTTAGATGTTTTATATAAGTAAGAAGTTATTTGTTCTTTTATATAGCTACATGCATATTGTTCTATAAGCTTTAAGTTTTCGGTTGAGTTGTAATCTATATTTGAAGATAATCCAAAACCTGTTAACGATACAGACGAAGTTATATAAGGAGTATTGTTTACTAGAGAAACATCATTTTTTGTGCTATTTTTTCTGCTAAGATATAAATCAATTGTATTATTAAGCTCAATAGGACTAGGAATGCTTATCGTACAATTTTTAAGATGATTTGTGAGCATTAAGTGACAGATAGTTTCGATACCATTTAATTCACCAACAAGTCTATCTCCTTTAAAAACAGCCAAACCAGTTGTTTCAAGAATACTTTCATTGCTGATAGGTGTTTCACCAGAAGTATAACTAGAATCCTGATTCATATAATTATTATCTGTACTGCTAGTCTTGTGATTTGGTGCAACATTTATACCTCCTAAAATTGCATATGCTTCAGAGCAAGTGTCTAATATAGATGAAAAAAAACTATATAAAACAACAGGTGAGGTATAACCAGTATATTCACTAGATTTAAATGAAGTTTCAAAATATCTTGCAGATAATGTTTCTAATACGGGCTTACTATTTGCTATGAAATTTCTAGCATCACATTTAGAAATAATTACATTACAGTCAGGACGGATTTCTACGTGATTTGCAAGTGTAGAAATGTATTCGGAAATGCCTTTACTAGCAAAAGTTTCAGAAATTACAATTACCTTACAGTGCGAAAGATTAATTTGTTTACTTATATAACTGTTAATTATTGCTAATCCTGAATCAATAGAAGAACATTCAACAGTAGTAACACTAGAAGAAGTTTCTGTACCTCCTTGACTTCCAGAAGATGAACCAGAGCTAGGTGCAGCAAATTGTAATGTTAAATAAATTTTATTGTTTTTACCTTCGTCTATTCCAATGGCAATAACATAAGAAAGTTCATCAATACCTCTTGCATCATAACAACCAGTAAGATTAAATAATAATACAGTTATAATCAAAAATATTAATATTTTTTTAATCATTAATTATTTAACCTACTTTCTAATTTTTTCTTTTTATGATTTGCTAAAAATAAAATTGAAAAACTAAATATAAAAACAATAATTATTACAGTATATTTAAAAAATAAGTCAACAAAAATATTAAATTGTGCAGTATTTTCAGGAATTAAGCAAGTACCAAAAAATATTGCACCAAAACAATATGCTAAGTATTGACCATTTTCAATATTTGTAATTTTTCTAAAAATATATAAAAGAAAATTTAACGAAATACTTATATATGAAAGAGTAGATATCATCCAAATAAGTAAGAAAAGAGCATCAACCCTTTGAAAAAATCTTCCGAATTCTATAGTTCTTGTTAGTAAATATATTGATATAGGTTCATTTGTCGAAAGTATAAATGGAAGAACTAATAATAAACAAGTAACTGAAATAAGCAAATAAAGAGCAGAGATTACAACTGAAATAATAGCCACTTTTTTAAAATCTTGAACTTTACTTAAGACAGGTGGAAGAAACAGTAAATAAGTAATAATGCTAAAACTGAAAATATTTGTTATGCCTTCAAGAAATGTTTTATTAACTCCATAGCCTAAAATAGGAAATAAACGTTCAATTTCAAAGTTTCTTGAACTAGCAAAAAATAAAATTATTATGCTTATTAAAAGAAAAGGAACTAAAATTAAATTCGTTTTTACAATTCCTTTGAAATCAAATTTGTTAGCAATTACAGCTCCAAGTACAAATATAAAAACTATATATGAAATAGGTGAGTTCTTATAATAAATTAATTGTAAACTTTCAGAAAAGTCTCTTAATATAAGAATAGGAACGGTAATAAGAAGTATCATAAATAAAATACCAGCAAATATTTTTAAATATTTACCACCTAAAAAATTGCAAATATCCAAAAAGTCATAACCTTCGAACCTTTTAAAAAGTTTAATTAATAGTAAAGTAAATAATATAGCAATAACACTAATATAAATAGTATTTAGCCATGCAGAAGAACCTGTGCTCAATATTATTCTTTTTGGAAGATTAAGTATTAATTTATTTGTCATAATAATCACAACAAGAAAAACAGCTTCTAATGTTCCTATTTTTTTATTCAAGTTTTAATTTCCTCCTTTACTTTTTTTCCACTCCATGCTAATTCTATCTTGAGAATAAGTCTTTTTTGAATTAATAAAATATGCTTTTTTTTCTCTTTTCCAAATAGGTCTAATAAAATATGCAATTATGCTTCTAGTATTATTGTGTAAATCAACATTAGTAATATATGGTGCTCCAAAAGATTTCAAACTGCATAAAATGCATAGTTGAACGAATAGTCCTAGTGCTATACCTAAAAAACCTGCAATATATCCTAAAATTATATACACAAATCTATAAATTCTTAAAGTAAAATTAATAGAGAAATCCGGTATTGCAAAAGAACACATACCGGTTATTGCTACAATAATAATTAGTATAGGACTAACTAAATTTGCACTAACAGCCGCTTCGCCTAGAATTAAAGCTCCGAACAATTCCTATAGTTGGACCAATAGGAGATGGAACACGAAGCCCTGCTTCTCTAAGAAGTTCAAATGAAATTTCCATAACTAAAATTTCAATAATAACAGGAAAAGGTACAGCTTCTCTAGAAGTTGCTATTGCAAACAGTAATTCCGTTGGAATTAGTTCGTGATGATAACTTGTTATAGCAACATACAATCCTGGAAGTAATAGTGCTAAAAATGCAGCAATCATTCTAACAATTTTTAATAAATTAGAAAATTGATATTTTAAGTTTAGGTCTTCAGGAGAAGAGAGAAAATCTACTAATACAGCAGGCATTATTAAACAGAAAGGGCTACCATTAACTAAAACAATAACTCTACCTTCTAATAAATTAATTGCAGCTTTATCTGGCCTTTCAGTTGCTAAAATTTGTGGAAACATACTATTTCCACTATCTTGTATTAATTGCTCAAGTTGTCCAGAAGAAAACAAGTAATCAACATTTAAATTGTTAATTCTAAATTTTACTTCAGCAATTAAATCGTTATTAGTTATATTTTTCATATAGCAAATTGCAATTTTAGTTTTAGTTATTTTACCAACATTAGAATTTTCGATTATTAAATCTTCATTATTTACGATTCTTCTTAGCATAGAAGTATTTGTCCTAATAGATTCTACAAAAGCTTCTTGTGAACCCCTAATTACAATTTCATTATTTGGTGTGTCTATACTTCTTTGTTTAAAACCTTTACTTTCTGTACAAAAAGCAATGTTTAAAGTATCTACAAAAATAGCACAATTTCCGTGAATTTATTTCTAATAATATATCATTATAATTAGTAAGTTTTTTAATACTATTCTGAGGTAATAAGCATTCAGAAATATAATTTTCTAGATTATTATTTCTCTTAATTTTTCTAATAATAACATTGTTTTTAAGCTTAATTTCCTTTTTATTATTTGTATAAGTATTTGCTTTATTTCTAAGCATTAAAGGTTTTAATATAGAATCATTGATATTTTTATCATTTACCATTCCATCAATATATACTAAAAAAGCTTTATATTTAATATTATTAGATAGTAATGTAAATTCACGAAGTTGAATATCACTATTAATTAGAGTATTATATTTAATTTTTATAATTTTTAAATTTTCAGAAATATCATTAGAAACAGTATTTTCAAAATTATCAAGTTGAACGTCTTCAATTTTGGATTCATCTGGTAATGAGAAATTATAACTAGAATTCTTTTGATATGTGAATAAATTTAATAAAACTTTTTTTACACTTGCATTCATAAATATATTATTTTCTAAAATTTATAAAAATATCCATTAAAATTAGTAATAAAAAGATGAATAAGTAAATATACATTAATTAAAGTTGAATTGTACAAACATTTTTTTAGGAGGTAAAAGTTATTATGGAAAATTTAGAAATATATCAAGACATTGCAGATAGAACCAATGGAGATATATATGTAGGGGTTGTAGGACCGGTGCGAACTGGAAAGTCTACGTTTATTAAGAATTTTATGGATTTATTAGTTATTCCTAATATAGAAAATTCTTATAAAAAGCAAAGGGCTAGAGACGAATTACCACAAAGTGCAGCAGGTAAAACAATAATGACAACTGAACCTAAGTTTGTTCCTAATGAAGCAATAGAAATAACATTAGGCAATAACTTAAAATTGAAAACAAGATTAGTAGATTGTGTAGGATATTTAGTAAATAATGCAATAGGATATTTGGAAGATGATATGCCAAGAATGGTTAAAACTCCGTGGTTTGAAGAACAAATACCATTTGAGCAGGCAGCTGAAATAGGAACGAAAAAAGTCATTCAAGAGCATTCAACAATAGGAATATTAATAACAACAGATGGAACAATAACAGATATACCAAGAGAAGATTATATAGAAGCAGAAGAAAGAGTAGTAAACGAATTGAAGGACTTAAATAAACCATTTGTAGTAGTATTGAACACGAGTAACCCAAATTCAGATTACACAAGAAATTTAGCAATAAAATTGGAAGAAAAATATAAAGTGCCAATTCTCCCAATGGATTGTACAAAATTAAATACTAGTGATGTAAATGATATATTTGGAAAGATATTGTATGAATTTCCAATAGAAAGAGTAAATATAAAGTTTCCTAAATGGGTAGATGGATTACAAAATGGTCACAGTTTAAAAGAAGAATTATATAAGCAAATAAAGGAATCATTTAAAGATATAAGTATCTTAAAAGAAGTAAATTCAGGAATTGATTTATTACAAAATTCAGAAGTTATTGAAAATAGTACAATAGAAGAAATGAATTTAGGAAATGGTTCAATAACAGTTAATATATTATTAAAAGAAAATCTTTTCTATAAAGTATTAACAGAAATTACGGGTGTAGAAGTTGAAAATGAAGGAGACTTATTTGCAACAATTATAAATTTTGCAAATGTAAAAAAAGAGTATGACAAAATTGCCTATGCATTAAATGAAGTGAAAAATAAAGGATATGGAATTGTTAATCCAACTATGGATGAATTAATTTTAGATGAACCAGAAATGGTAAAACAAGGTTCAAGATTTGGAGTAAAATTAAAAGCAAAAGCTCCATCTATACATATGATAAGAGCAGAAATAGAAACAGAAGTATCTCCAATTGTGGGAAGTGAAAAACAGTCTGAAGAATTAGTAAATTATTTGTTATCTGAATTCGAAAGTGATCCAAAGAAAATATGGGAATCTAATATATTTGGAAAGAGCTTGCACGAACTAGTAAATGAAGGATTACAAAATAAATTATATAAAATGCCAGAGGATGCACAATTTAAACTACAAGAAACATTAGAAAGAATAATAAACGAGGGAAGCGGAGGCTTAATTTGTATAATATTATAAGAGCAAAATATATTATGTAATAAAAATACACCATAAATATTAGACAGAATAATGTTTAATGTTAAATGGTGTATTTTTGCTAAGAGGAGAGAAAGATGATACTACAAATTATCTTAATAATTTTAGGTTTCCTTTTATTAATTAAAGGTGCAGATTTTTTAGTAGAAGGTGCAAGTAATATAGCTAAAAGGTTTCATATACCAGAAATTGTTATAGGACTTACAATAGTTTCAATAGGAACTTCTATGCCAGAATTAATTGTAAGCTCTGTTGCAGCTGTAGAAGGTCATTCAGATATTGCAATAGGAAATGTTGTAGGAAGCAATTTAGCAAATTTGTTTTTTATACTTGGTGTGTGTGCTATTATTAAACCATTAGTATTTCAAAAACAGACAAAATTGATAGAAAATCCAGTAACAATATTTGCAACAGCAATTTTATTATATTTTTGTATAAATGGAACAAATGAAATATCAAATGTAATAACAAAAAAAGAAGGATTTATATTACTAATTTTTTGTATTTTATTTATATTATATAATATTGCAATGTCAAAAAAGAGTAATATAAAAGAAATCGAAATTAAGAACAACATAAATGTGTGGAAATCAATATTATATGTTAGTTTAGGAATTGTTGGACTAAAAATTGGAGGAGACCTTGTTGTTGATAGTTCTGTAGAAATTGCGGTAGGATTTGGAATAAGTCAGCAGCTCATAAGCTTAACAGTAATAGCATTTAGTACATCATTGCCAGAATTAATTACATCAATAACGGCAACAATAAAAGGAGAAACAGATATGGCAATAGGAAACGTATTAGGCTCACAAATATTTAATATATTTTTAATTGTTGGGGTTTCAGCAATATTAAATCCAATTCAATATTCAACAGAGTATAATAATGATATTATAATACTATTAATGGGAAGTTTGTTATTAGCATTATTTCCGTTTATAGGAAAGAAAAAAGAAATGACAAGAGCAAATGGATTAACATTTATAACAATATATGCAATATATATGATTAGTTTAGTAACATTTACTGGATAATGTAAGGGTTCATCTATTACCGTGATAAAAATGCAAATGAAATACATTGCAAATTGTAGGGGGTCGGCGTCCTCGACGACCCGCAAATAAAATTACAAAATTATAAAAATGCGGGACATATTACATAAATCTGCAAAAAAAATTATGTAAACGATTGACAAAAAATTACAAATATGTTATAATTCTTTTACCGTATTGAAAAATACGTTTACATATTTTTAAGAGAGACTTTAAAGGAGGCAAGTGGCATGACTATTAATGACAAACAGCGAGTTGTCATAGTGAACTCACTTGGTCCAAAGTTAAGAGAGCTTGGGATTATCGGAGGAATGAGCATCTCCGAAATTGGTGGACAGAACAAACTGTACATCAGTTTAAACACAAGACTCTCTACTGAAGAAGAAGAAAAGGTGAAAACTGTAATTTCTTCTTCTGGTGAGTTTGATTCCATTGATGGAGTCGTAATTCACTACTTTTAGCAAAAAGGCCTGCGCATGCAGGCTTTTTTGTTTTGTATTAAAACTTAATATATTTTTAATTAAATTTGCATACACTTAACTAAATGGTTTAATTTATTTGAAATTGGAAAACACTAAGGAGAGGTTATATAAAGGTATGTTAATTTATATTTTTTCATTTTTAACAATAATAATGCTAATTCTAACAAATGCTATTACAGATGCACCAAATGCCATATGTACACTTGTTGGAACAAAAGTAATGCCATTTAAAAAAGCAGCAAGAATGAGTGCAATATTTAATTTAATTGGAATAGTTGTTATGAGTTTTATAAATATTTCAGTTGCAGATTGCATAAGTTCAATGGTAAATTTAACAGATGGAAGTAGAGGAATATTAGGTTTAACTAGTGCAATTATTTCTGTTGTGCTTTTTGCTTTTGTTGCTATGTATTTTGGAATACCAACAAGCGAAACACACGGATTAGTAGCAGGACTTACAGGAAGTGCAATCGCTTTATATAGTATAGATGCAATAAATTGGAACGAATGGAAAAATGTTTTAATAGGGTTAGTATGGTCTATTATAGGTACATTTATAATAAGCTATATTACCTCTAAAATCTTAAAAAACATTATAAATAAATTTTTAAAAAAGAATGTTGAAAAAGCTCAGATTATAGGAACTTGTGGAATGTCTTTTATGCATGGAGCACAGGATGGACAAAAATTTATAGGAGTTTTAATAATTTTCTTTAGTATATTAAAAAATACAAATATACCTGAACAGATTAATCCATTTAATTATTTATGGATTATATTTTTTGTTGCAATTGTAATGGCAATAGGAGTATCTATAGGAGGAAAGAAAATTGTAGATAATATAGGAAGTGAAATGGTTACATTAGATAATAAACAAGCATTGCTTAGCGATATTACAACAGTAATAACGCTATTTTTTGCGAGTATAAATGGGTTACCGGTGAGTACAACACATGTAAAAACTATTTCAATAATAGGTATAGGGAAAACAGGCAAAGCAAAAATAAATTCTAATAAATTCTTGAATATTTTAAAAGCTTGGATATGGACTTTTCCAGTCTGTGGTGGGATTTCATATATGATTGTAAAAACTTTTTTAAAAATTTTATAATAATGTATTGACAAACAATATTATATCTCGTATAATATTGTTTAATTAAAATATATTGCATGCATAATAGTAATAATAAATAATCTTTATAAAAGATGTAAATGAGGTGAAAATATGATATTTAGTATAGCTAGTCCACTGCTAGACGCTTTAGTATTAGCGACAGTGAGTAAAAAAGATACATATGGTTATGAAATAACGCAAGTAATAAGACAAGCAATAGACATATCAGAATCTACATTATATCCAGTACTTAGAAGATTACAAAAGGATATGTGTCTAGAAATTTACGATATGGAGTATCAAGGTAGAAACAGAAGATATTACAAAATAACGCAAAAAGGAAAAAAACAATTAGAACTCTATTTTGAAGAGTGGAAAATATATGAAAAAAGTGTAGAAAAAATTTTTGATATGGTTTAAAATAGGAAAAAAAGGAGAAACATATGGATAAGAAAAAGTTTTTAGAAGAATTAAGGCAAAGACTTGTATCTCTTCCAATAGAGGAAAGAGATACAGCTATGAAGTATTACACCGAATACTTCGATGATGCTGGAGTAGAAAATGAACAAGCTGTTATTGCAGAGCTTGTAAGTCCAGAAAAGGTTGCAGAAGGCATATTAAATGAAAGCAGAAAAAACAAATTAGAAGATGAACAAATACTTGGAAGAAAGGAACCTTTGAAACAAGGAAATACTGGAATAAATCCAGGTATATTAGTATTAGTTTTATTATTAGTAATATTCGTAGCAATACCTGTAGGATTTCCTGTTATTTTTAGTATACTTGGTGTGGTTTTTGGATTTATATGTGCTGGATTTGCAATTTCAGTAGTAGGTATAGCAGTTTTTACAATAGGAATTGTTAATCTGTTTACATTAACTGGTTTAGGAGTTTTATTAATGGGAATAGGTTTAGTTATATTTGCAATAGGAATTGCATTTACAGGACTAACTATTACAATATTAAAAAATACTGTTCCACCATTAATTAGATGGATTGTAAAAATGCTACGTTCATTAGTTGTAAAAGGTGGTGGTAATATATGAAATTTTATTTAAAAATGAGTTTGTTTATATTTTTAATAGGATTAGCTTTAATAATAGCTGGAGTTTTTGTAGGAGGAAATACACTTCTTATAACTAAAGATGATTTAATTTCTGTTAATTATGAATATAGAGATGAAATTATAAATAACTTAAATATAGATATTGAAACATCAGAAGTTGAAATTAAAAAGTCAGATAAATTTAAAATAGAAGCAGAAGATGTTCCATCTGGAGATTTTGAGTCATTTGTAAAAGATGGTACATGGTACATAACCAATAAAACATCTAGAATAACAGTATTTAATAGGTATACATCAAAAATAATAATATATGTTCCAGAAAATAATGTATTTCAAGATGCCACAATTAATATAGCAGCAGGAGAAGTAAAGATAGAAGGGATAAATACTAATAATTGTGCACTTGTTGTTGGAGCAGGCAAATTAACATATAAAGGAAAAATTCAAAATGAATTACAACTAGAATGTGGCGCAGGAGAAGTAATATTAGAATTAGATGGCGATGAGGACAATTATGATTATGACATAAATGTTGGAATGGGACAGATAGAGATTAATGATGAAGAGTATTCTGGAATAGGAATAAAGAAAACAATAGATAATGATGCAGACAAAAACATGAAACTAAAATGTGGAGCAGGAAAAGTTACATTAAATATAAAATAGAATATAAAAAATAATATTAAATTAAAAGGAGAAATAAATTATGAACGATAAAAAATTATTTAGATCAAAAACAAACAGAAGTATTTGCGGAGTATGTGGAGGAATAGGAGAATTCTTAGGAATGGACGCAACAATTATAAGATTACTTTGGATAATATTCTGTTGCCTAGGTGGAAGCGGAATATTAGCATACATAATAGCAGCAATAGTTATACCAGAAGATAGAACAGAAAATTAACATAAAGTATTGAAAAAAAGGAAAAAATAGGGTATAATATATATATGTTACCCAGATGGGTATATATTATAAAATATGGAGGAAAACATTATGACACTTACACTGATTAGCTTACTCCCCAACAAAAAGGAAGCGGAACTTGACACTGAACTTGAAAAATACAACTTGGTTGTAGATGGCGGTTCAATACTTAAGAAAGCTGATACCAAAGAATATGTTGCTACAGTTCATGTACGGCATAAGATAAACGTTTCAGCGAACTTAAATGAAGAAAGAGTTAAGAATATTGCAACAAGAGTTATGGGGATGGAAGTTATATTGACTTAAATCCTTCAAAAAGTAGTTAGCTTATTGGCTAACTACTTTTTTGTTGTATAAATTTCTTGACTATTAGCGAATAAACATATAAAATTAGAGCATAAAAATGAAATAAGATAGTTCATAAAAAATAGGAGGTTTTATATGCAAGTTATATATAAAGATAATATTATAGATGTGAGAAAAGGAACTAAAATTTGTGACTTACTAACAGATGAAATTTTAAAGACAAATGCAATTGCATGTAAGTTTAACAACGAAGTAAAAAGATTAGATTACGAAATAAATATTGATGGAAAAATAGAATTAATAGATATAACAGACAAAGATGGTATAAGAATCTATAGAAGAGGCTTAATATATATTATAGGTAAAGCTTTTGACGAATTATATAAAGGATCTGAAATTACAGTTAACTTTCAATTGTCAAATTCTCTTTTATGCGAAGTAGAAAATATGGAAGTAACAGATGAAATGATTGAAAAAGTTAATGCAAGAGTTAAAGAGATAATAGAACAAAATTTGGATATAGAAACTATAGTTATGAATAGAGAACAAGCTGAAAAATTCTTTGAAAAAGAAAAAACATTAAAGGGTAAATTACAGTTAGATGTTAAAGAACGTGAAAAAATTATAATGTACTATTGTGGAGATTATTATAATTATTTTTATGGAGTACTTCCAATTAAAACTGGTTATATTAATGTGTATGAAATATTAAAATATCATGGCGGATTTTTAGTAAGATATCCAAATAGAAAAGAACCTAATGTATTACAAGAGTTTGAAGAGAATGAAAAATTATTATCTACATTACAAGAATATGATGACTTACATAAGGTTTTAAATATTCACACAACATATAGATTAAATAAAATGGTAAGAGACGATAAGATAAAAAAATATATTTTATTAGATGAAGCTTTACATGAAAAGAAAATAGCTGGAATTGCAGATAGTATTGTTGAAAGAGGAGGAGTAAAAGTAGTTTTAATTGCTGGTCCATCTTCTTCAGGAAAAACAACTTTTGCGCAAAGACTAGGATTACAATTAAGATTAAACGGATTAAAACCAGTAACAATTTCTGTAGATAATTACTTTGTAGAAAGAGAACAAAATCCAAAAGATGAATTCGGAAATTATGATTTTGAAACAATTAAAGCAATAGATATAGATTTATTTAATGACCATTTAATTAAATTATTAAATGGTGAAGAAGTTAAAGTTCCTACATTTAATTTTAGTAAAGGTTCAAAAGAATATAAAGGAAACACAATGAAGTTAGCAAAAGACGAGATACTAGTTATAGAAGGTATTCACTGTTTAAATGATGAGTTAACTGCATTGATTCCAAAAGAGCAAAAATATAAAATATATATAAGTGCTTTAACAGTTTTAAATATAGATTATTTTAATAGAATTTCAACAACAGATACTCGTTTAATAAGAAGGATTGTTAGAGACAATCAATTTAGAGGATATTCTGCATTACATACTCTTCAAATGTGGGATTCTGTAAACAAAGGCGAAGTACAAAATATATTCCCATACCAGGAAGAAGCAGATAGTATGTTTAATTCATCACTAATATATGAATTGGGTGTACTTAAAGATTATGCAGTACCTTTATTAAAAGAAATAGATAATACACATAAAGAATATTCAGAAGCAAAAAGATTATATAGAATGTTAAGTTATTTTGAGTCTATACCAGAAAAATATGTACCAATGCATTCTTTATTAAGAGAATTTATTGGAGGAAGTATATTTGAAGATTAGGAGGAACTCCTTCAGATGAATGAGAAACAAGCACAAAAAAGAATTAAAGAGTTAAGAGAAACTACGGCGTACCATGCTAAAAGATATTATGATGATGACGAACCAGAAATTAGTGATTTTGAATATGATATGCTAATGAATGAATTAAAGAATTTAGAAAGACAATTTCCACAATTCATTACAGATGATTCTTTAACACAAAAAGTTGGAGGAACTGTTAAAGAAGGATTTACTAAGGTAGAACATATTGTACCTTTACAAAGCTTACAAGACATATTTTCTTTTGGCGAACTAGAAGAATTTAATGAAAGAGTTTTGAAAAGTGCTAAGGAATATAATAAAAAATTAGAGTATGTTGTAGAAACAAAAATAGATGGATTATCTGTTGCGTTGGAATATAAAAATGGAATTCTTGTAAGAGGTGCAACTAGAGGAAATGGACAAATTGGAGAAGACATAACAGAAAACTTAAAAACAGTAAAAACAATACCACACAAATTAACTGAAAATGTTGATATTATAGTAAGAGGAGAAGTTTTTATTGGCAAAGAAGAATTTGACAAACTAAATGAACAAAGAGAAGTACTAGAAGAACCATTATTTGCAAATGCTAGAAATGCAGCAGCAGGTTCATTAAGACAATTAGATAGCAAAATTACTGCTTCAAGACCACTAGATATTTATGTATTTAATGTTCAAAAATCATATAATATAGAATTCAAAACGCATTATGAATCTTTATTATACCTAGAAAAATTAGGATTTAATGTGAATCCAGTAAAAGTTCTATGCAATAATATAGAAGAAGCAATTAGTGCAATTAAAAAAATTGGTGATGATAGAGAAAGCTTATCTTTTGGAATAGATGGAGCAGTTATTAAAGTTAATGATTTAGAGTTAAGAGAAAAAATAGGTGTTACATTTAAAACACCTAAATGGGCAATTGCGTATAAATATCCACCAGAACAAAAAGAAACATTTTTAAAAGATATTATATGTCAGGTAGGTAGAACAGGTGTTATAACACCTATGGCAATATTAGAACCAGTTAAGGTTGCAGGTTCAACAATTTCTAAAACTACGCTTCATAATGAAGATTTCATTAAAGAAAAAGATTTAAGAGTTGGAGATACTGTAATAATTCAAAAAGCTGGAGATGTAATCCCAGAAATTGTAGAAGTTGTTAAAGAAAAAAGAACAGGCAAGGAGAAGAGCTTTGAAATGCCTAAAGTATGTCCTGTTTGTGGAGCACCAGCTGTAAGAGAAGAAGGAGAAGCAGCAACAAGATGTATAGGAATAGAATGCAGTGCACGATTATTAAGAAGCATAGTTCATTTTGTATCTAAAGAAGGAATGGATATAAACGGGTTAGGCTATTCAATAGTAGAGCAACTTATAGAAAAAGGATTAATAAAAAATATTGCAGATATATATGCTTTAAAATTCGAAGATATAGCATCTTTAAAAAAGGATGGAAAGAAATTTGCAAATAATTTAATAGAAGCAATTGAAAACAGTAAATCTAATGAATTATCTAAGTTAATTAATGCTCTTGGAATTAGGCATATAGGTACAAAATCTGCAAAAACGTTAGCAAAGAAATTTCAAAATATTGATAGTATAATTAATGCAAGCGTAGAAGAATTGGCAATAACACAAGATGTTGGAGAAATAATGGCAGATAGTATTTACAGCTTTTTTAAACAAGAACAAACATTAGACTTAATAAATAAATTGAAAGCTGCAAATGTAAATATGGAGCAAACAATTGAAGAAAATAGCGATAATAGATTTGAAGGAAAGACATTTGTATTAACAGGAAGTTTAGAAAAATATACAAGAGAAGAAGCAACTCAGATTATAGAGAACTTCGGAGGAAAAGCTTCAAATTCTGTATCTAAAAAGACAAGCTATGTGTTAGCAGGAGAAGAAGCGGGAAGTAAATTAACAAAGGCACAAGAATTAGGAGTACAAATAATTTCAGAAGAAGAATTTATAAAAATGATAAATTGATAAAAATTAATTCTGTAGGGGTCGGCGTTCTCGACGACCCGCAGATGAAAACTCTAATTTGAATGGAGAAATGTATGAAAAAACTATTATTTACTGCGTACACATTGGATTTAGGTGGAATTGAAACAGCTTTAGTAACTCTTTTAAATGAACTAGTAAACAAATATAATATAACTTTGGTTTTAGAAAAAAAACAAGGCATATTTTTGGATGAACTTTCAGACAAAGTAAAAATAATTGAATATACACCAAGTTCAAGTAAAAATGTAGTAATACGTAAAATACAAAATTTAATTAAACAAATACAGTTCAAAATTAAGTATAAAAACAAATATGATTTTAGCGCTTCTTTTGCTACATATTCTGGACCAGGTTCTTTTTGTGCGAGAACAGCATCTAAAAATTCAGCATTATGGGCACATGCAGATTATTTAGCTATGTTCAATAATGATAAAAAAGAGGTAACGAAGTTTTTTAAATTTGTTAAATATAATGAATTCAGAAGAATTGTTTTTGTTTCAGAAGAAGGTAAAAATACGTTCTTACAAGTATTTCCACAAATGAATGGAAAAGTAATAAAATGTAATAATGCTATTAACTATCAAAAGATCGAAAAACTATCTAAAGAAAATATAGAAGAAAAAAAAGATAATATTTATACAATATTAAATATAGGTAGACATGATGAAAAACAAAAAAAATTGACAAGATTGTTAGAAGCGGCATATATGCTGAAAAAAGACAAGTTCAGTTTTAAAATTATTTTAGTAGGTAATGGACCTGATACAGATTTTTATAAAAAAATTGTAAAAGAAAAAAATCTTGAAGATATTGTTTATTTCGTAGGTGCAAAAAAAAATCCATACCCATATTTCAAAATTGCAGATAGTATTATTTTGACTTCAGAATATGAAGGATATCCAGTAACAATAATAGAATCTCTAGTTTTAAATAAACCAGTTATTACTACAAAGGTATCAGATGTAGAGGAAGATATAAGTGGAAAATTTGGATATGTTACAACAAAAGAGATAAATTCTATATATGAAGCCATGAAAAAAATTATTACTGAAGGATATAATATTGAACAATCTTTTGATTCAAAACAGTTTAATAAAAATATAATTAGTACTATTGAAAGAATTATAGAAGGAGAACTATAAAATGCCAAAAGTAAGTATAATTGTACCAGTATATAATGTAGAAAAACATATAGAAAAATGTTTGCAAAGTTTAGTTAACCAAACAATGAATGATATTGAAATAATTATAGTAAATGATGGTACAATTGATAATTCAGAAGAAATAATTAATAAATATATAGAAAAATATTCAGATATAATTAAGTATTATAAAAAAGAAAATACAGGATTATCTGATACAAGAAATTATGCTGTAACAAAGGCAAAAGGGCAGTATATTATGTTTGTGGATTCAGATGATTATATAGATACAATGTTATTAGAAAATTTAGAAGATTATATGGAACAAAATGTAGATTTAATTAAATTTAAGCTTAACATTGTAAATGAAAAAAAAGAAATAATTAATAAAATTGAAGGACCAGTTTTTGAAGAAATAAGCGGAGAAGAAGCTTTTCAAAGAATGAGCACATCAGATGTTATGCTAGAAGTAGCATGCATTTATTTATATAGAAGAGATTTCTTTATAAATAATAAATTTAAATTTGCTATAAATATGTATCATGAAGATTTTGGATTAATACCATTAGTAATAGTTAAGGCGAAATCTGTAATATCTACTGGAATATATGGATATTACTATATGCAAACTGATAATAGTATAACAAGAAATCAAGATTATTCTAAAAAGGTTAAACGAGCAAATGATGTATTAACACATTATGAAAATATGATAAAAGAGATCAAAAAATGTAACATAAGTGATACAACTAAAGAAAAAATTAAAAATTATTTTATTAATTCTGTGTTGGATAGAGCTAGTGAATTAACAGGAAAAGAACAAAAAGAATATATAAAAAAAATAAAACAGGAAAGGGTAATTAATCAAATTAAAATTTACAATATTAAACAATTAATCAAGAAGTGTATACTAAAAATTAATGTTAAAGTATGGATTTCAATAAAAAACAAGAAATAAGCTAAAATATTCAAAAATAATTTGTTTTGACATAATGAATAAATATGATATAATAAGTTACTGTGAAATAGATAATCAATTAAAGGAGAATTAACAATGAGCGATATGAAATTTGACTATTCATTAGAACCTGGAAAAACAACAGAAAATATTAATAAATATGAAAAACAAAAACCAATTATTTCAGTTATAATACCATGCTATAACGAGAAAACATATATAGAACAATCTGTAAAGGCTGTTTTGAATCAAACGTTCCCTTCTTACGAAATCATAATCGTTGATGACGGTTCAACAGATAAAGAAGCAATTGATAAGCTTGCAGAAATTGAAAAATTAGATGAAAGAATAAAAGTATGTCATAAAGAAAATGGGGGATTAGCAGAAACAAGAGATTATGGAGCAAAAATGGCCAGTGATTCTGCAAGATACTTTTTCTTTTTTGATGCAGATGATTTAATAGATAAAACATATTTAGAATGTGCATATTGGACTTTAGAAACAAACAAAACAGCAAGCTGGGCGTATGCAGATAGTGTTGGATTTGATTATACTACATATACATGGCAAAAATGGTTTGATTCTGACAGTATGAAAAAATGCAATACATTAGTTGCAACAGCACTTATACGTAGAGAAGCATTTGAAAGCGTAAACGGATATGAATTAAGAGAAAAGGCTGTAAATGAAGATTGGAACTTTTGGTTAAAATTAATTGCAAAAGGAAATTTTCCAGTAAAAATGAATTTCATTGGATTTTGGTATAGAAGAAAAAATCAAGGAGAACTTGCAAGATCTTACGAAAATAAAAAAAGAACAATGAATATTATTAAAAATACAATTAAAACAATAAAGGGTAAAGTAGAGGCTATACAATATCCAATACAAACATATAAAGGTTGGGAACAGATTCCAGAAGATGTTGGAATTGCAAATAAAAAATTAAAAGATGGTAAAAATAAAATTAATATACTAATGATGGTTCCATGGTTAGTAACTGGTGGAGCAGATAAGTTCGATGTAGACTTGCTAAAAGGACTAGATAAAGATAAATATGATATAACATTAATATTTACAGAACCAAATGTTAATGTGTATAGACAAGAAGTAGAACAATTTGCAACTGTTTATGATTTAACTACTTTCTTAAATGAAAAATATTGGTTATCATTTATAAATTATATTATAAAATCAAATGATATTAATTTAATATTTAATACAAATTGTAAAACAGGATATGCAATGTTACCATATTTAAAAGCACAATATCCTGAAATACCTATAATAGATTATATACATATGGAGGAGTGGTACAATAGAAACGGAGGATATTCAAGAGATTCAAGTGCTGTTGCATCTGTTATAGACAAAACATTAGTATGTAATAGTAATAGTAAAAAAGTTTTAGAAGAGTATTTTAAAAGAGAGCCAAGCGAAGTTGAAACAGTATATATAGGCGTAGATGAAAAAATATATGACCCTAATTTATTAAATAAAAACGAATTAAGGAAAAAGTACAAATTAGAAAACGAGAATAGATACATAATAAGCTACATCTGTAGAATTTCAGAGCAAAAAAGGCCATATTTATTTATGGAAATAGTTAAAGAAACAATTAAAAATAGAAAAGATATTCTTTTCTTAGTTGCAGGAGACGGAAACTTACTTAATAGTATTAAACAAAAAGCAAGAGATTATAATGTAGAGAAAAATATAAGATTCTTGGGTAATATAAAGAATACAAAAGAAATATATGCAATAAGTGATTTAACTTTAAATTGCTCAATTAAAGAAGGACTAGCACTTACCTCATACGAATCTTTAGCTATGGGAGTTCCTGTTATTTCCAGTGATGTAGGAGGACAAAAAGAATTAATAGATTCTACAGTAGGGGCAATTGTTGAATGTAAACAAAAGGAAACAGAAATTAATAATATTAAGTATGAATTTGATGAAATTAATAGCTATGTAACATCAATAGATACGATACTAAGTAATTTAAAAGGATATAAGAATAATTGCAGAAAAAGAATATTAAATGGATTTACAATTAATCATATGATCAGTAAAATGGATAGTATAATTAGTGAAATTGCAAAAAATCCAAATGAAATTAAAATTCAGAATGGAAAAGGAATGAGTTCAAATATAGAAATTGCTAAAGAATTAATAAATTACAATTTGATGACAAATTCTAGAGAATATGATTGGTTATGTGGTGAATATAATAAGAAGGTTTATGGAGCTGCAAAAGTTAGCAAAATTATTGTATTAAGAGAAACACTTTGGTCTTTTAGACTTTGGAGAATATTAATTAAAGTTTTACAAAAAATTGGTATTATAAGATTATTAAAAAGTATGAGAAGCCAGAAAGGAAATAATGTATGAGTAATAAAGAAGTTGCTATTAGTGTTGAAAATTTAGATAAAGATTTTATGGTATTTTTCGACAAAGCAAATACAATTAAAGAAAAATTGCTTTTCTTTAAACGTAATAGAAGAGAAAAAAGAAATGTTTTAAAAAATATAAATTTGAAAATTAACAAGGGAGAAGTTGTGGCTTTAATCGGAACGAATGGAAGTGGAAAGTCTACATTATTGAAGCTAATGACAAAAATAATATATCCTAATAAAGGAAAAATTACAACAAAAGGAAAATTAACTTCACTATTGGAGCTAGGAGCTGGTTTCCATCCGGATTTTTCTGGAAGAGAAAATATTTATTTTAATGCTTCAATTTTTGGGTTGACAAGAAAAGAAATAGAATCTAGAATTGAAGATATCATTGAATTCTCAGAACTTAGAGAATTTATAGATAATCCTGTAAGAACATATTCTTCTGGAATGTACATGAGACTAGCTTTTTCGGTAGCAATAAATGTTAATGCAGAAATATTATTAATTGATGAAATCTTATCTGTAGGAGATCAACATTTTCAAGAAAAGTGTTTTGAAAAAATGAAACAATTAAAAGATGAAGGAAAAACAATGGTATTTGTAACACATGATATGAGAGCTGTTAGACAATTATGTACAAGGGCAGTATGGATATGTGATGGAAACATAAAAATGGATGGTAATACAGAAGAAGTAGTAGAAGAATATATTAAACAAACTGCATAATAGAACAACACAAAAAAGGAGAAAAATATGAATGTAATAAAAGGTTTATATCAATATAGAGAGTTATTAAAGACAAATGTAAAAAAAGAAATTAGAGGTAAATATAAAAATTCATTTTTAGGTGTAATATGGTCTTTCCTAAATCCATTATTGCAAATAGCAGTATATGCTTTAGTGTTTCCAATAATATTAAAAAATCAACAAGAAAATTATGTTATTTTCCTTTGTGTTGGTTTAATACCATGGACATTTTTTGCCTCTTCAATAACGAGGACTGCATTTACAATGATAGAAAATTCAAATATTATTAAAAAGGTGTATTTCCCAAGAGAGATACTGCCAATTTCAGTTGTAACAAGTGAAGCTGTTAATTTCCTTATATCAACAATTATAATTA
Organism: uncultured Lachnospiraceae bacterium; assembly: GCA_964613425.1. Taxonomy (GTDB): domain Bacteria; phylum Bacillota; class Clostridia; order TANB77; family CAG-508; genus CAZTHC01. The sequence continues at coordinate 15,383 of CAZTHC010000001.1, read as the reverse complement.
TTTTATTTGTTATAGGTTATGGAGTTGGAATTTCAAAGTATATTGTTTTTTATCCATTAATATTAATTATTCAATATTTATTATTAATAGGGATAGCGTTAATTACTTCTAGTGTTTGTGTTTATTTTAGAGATTTACAGCATTTTATAGGAGTCTTTTTACAATTATTATTTTATGGAACACCAATTGTATATGCATCAGAAACAATACCAGAAAATTTCAAATGGATATTACAAATTAACCCAATGACATATATAATAAATGGATATAGAGATATTTTTTATAATCAAACAATGCCAGATTTAAAGGGATTAGGAATATTGTTACTTATAGCTATTGGATTATGTATTATAGGATATGGAATTTTTAATAAACTACAAAAAGGATTTGCAGAGGAGTTATAAAATTTAAATAAATAAGGGGAAAATATGGATAAAATTGCAGTATTAATACCATGTTACAACGAAGCAAAGACTGTTAAAAAAGTAATTGAAGATTTTAAAAGAGAATTACCAGAGGCTACAATTTATGTGTATGATAATAATTCTAAAGATGACACAGTAAAAATTGCTAAAGAAGCTGGAGCTGTTGTTAGGTTCGAAAAGAAACAAGGCAAACGGAAATGTAATAAGAACAATGTTTAGAGAAATTGATGCTGAATGTTATATTATGACAGATGGTGATGATACATATCCAGCAGAATATGCAAGAGAAATGGTAAGTTATGTATTAAATGATAAAGTAGACATGGTTATTGGTGATAGACTATCATCAACATATTTCACAGAAAACAAAAGGCCATTTCATAATTTCGGAAATGTTCTAGTAAGAGGATTAATTAACTTTATATACAAAAGTGATATAAGAGATGTTATGACAGGCTATAGAGCGTTTGGATATAATTTTGTAAAAACATTCCCAGTATTATCAAAAGGTTTTGAAATAGAAACAGAAATGACAATACATTCTCTAGATAAAAATTTACTTACAAAAAATGTGATTATTGAATATAGAGATAGAATGGCTGGAAGCGAGTCCAAATTAAATACATATACAGATGGGTTTAAGGTAATTAAAACAATAGTAAATTTGTATAAAAACTATAGACCATTATCATTTTTCATTTGGCTTGCAGTGTTACTCTTGTTGATATCAGTTGGATTTTTAATACCAGTATTAATTGACTATATAAATACTGGATTAGTTCCAAAAATACCTTCATTTATTGCAAGTGTATTTTTTGCAATATCTGCAATACAATCGACATTTGTAGGATTAACTTTAGATACAATAATAAAAAAAGGCAGACAAGATTTTGAAATTAAATATACAGAATATGCAGATAAATTTAAACAATTACAACAAAAAGAAAAATAGAAGAAATATATATTTGAAAAAATGATACTAATGTGATATATATTAGTTGGAGGAAAAATATTTGAAAAAGAATATTAAAGACTTAAATTTAGATGAACTAAAACAAGAACTTATTAATTTAGGCGAAAAACCATTTAGAGCAGAGCAAATTTTCAAATGGATATTTGTAGAAAATATATCTTCTTTTGACGATATGACTAATGTTTCCTTAGAATTAAGAGAAAAGCTAAAAGAAAATTATACTTTATGCATTTATAATATTATTAAAAAACAAGAGTCTAAAGATGGCACAATAAAGTATTTGTTTGATGTATTAGATGGCAATGCAATCGAAAGTGTTTTAATGGAATATAAACATGGAAGAACAATTTGCGTTTCAACTCAAATTGGGTGTAAAATGGGATGTAAGTTTTGTGCATCAACAGGTATTGGTTTCGTAAGAAATTTAACAAGTGGAGAAATAGTTGAGCAGGTTCTTGCAGTACAAAGAGACCAAGGCATAAAAATATCAAATTTAGTTTTTATGGGAATTGGTGAGCCATTAGATAATTATGACAATGTAATGAATGCTATTAAAATACTAAACAATCCAAAAGGAATTAATATGGGAGCTAGACATATAAGTATTTCTACAAGTGGGTTAGTTCCAAAAATATATGAATTAGCAGATAAAGATATTCAATGTACTTTATCAATTTCATTGCATGCTGCAAATAATGAAAAAAGAAGTGCATTAATGCCAGTTAATAACTTATATAACATAGAAGAATTAATGAAGGCTTGTAAATATTACATAGAAAAAACAAATAAAAGAATATCTTTCGAATATGCTTTAGCAAAAGATAACAATGACAATTTAGATGATGCAAAAGAATTAGTGAAACTATTAAGAGGAATGCTTTGTCATGTTAATTTAATACCAATAAATAAAATAGAAGATGGAAAATTTATAAAAAGTACTAATGAAAATATATTAAAATTTAGAGATTATTTAAATGAAAAAGGCATAGTTGCAACTGTACGAAGAGAATTAGGCTCAGATATTGATGCAGCATGTGGACAATTAAGAAAGAAAAATTTATAACATAAAAGAGGTGATAAAATGCAAGTTTTTGCAAGCACAGATGTTGGACGTGTAAGAAAAATGAATCAAGATTCATATTACATTTCTAAGCAATATGAAGAAGCACAAGTGTTTATTTTAGCAGATGGAATGGGTGGATATAATGGTGGAGAAATTGCAAGCAAACTTGCAGTGGAAACCGCTAGAAATTATATAGCAAATAATTATAAAAATGTTCAAAAAGATGATAAAGAAAGTATATTAGATTTAATAAAAAATGCTATTGAATATGCAAATTTAATAGTATACGAAAAGTCAAAAACAGATAAAGAATTAGAAGAAATGGGTACTACTTTAGATATTTGTTTAATATATAATAATAAATTATATATAGGTCATGTTGGAGATAGCAGAATTTATAGAATTAGAAAAAACATTATAAGAAAGTTAACAACAGACCATAGTTATGTAGAAACTCTAGTAAAAGATGGAACAATTACAAGAGAAGAAGCATCTAATCACCCTAAGAAAAATATGCTAATGAAAGCTTTAGGTTGTACAGCGTATGTTGAACCGGATTTATTAATTAAAGGTTACTTAAAAGGTGATGTTATATTATTAAATTCAGATGGACTAACAAATATGTTAACAGATGCAGAAATTTATGACATAATAAAAGAAAATGAGACAAGACCAGATTTACAGTTAATAAAAATGGCAAATAAAAATGGCGGTTACGATAATATTACAGTAATTATTATAAAAAATAATTAAGGGGAGAGATGAAAATATGGACCTAGAAGGAAAAATGTTAGGGAGCAGATACGAAATAATAGAAAAAATAGGCAACCGGTGGAATGGCAACAGTATATAAAGCAAAGTGCCATGTATTAAAAAGATTTGTTGCAGTAAAGGTTCTAAGAGACGAATACACAACAGATGCAGAATTTATTAAAAGATTTAATATAGAAGCACAATCAGCAGCAAGCTTAACACATCCAAATATTGTTTCTGTATATGATGTTGGAAATGAAGAAAATCTATACTATATAGTTATGGAATTAGTTCAAGGAAAAACATTAAAAGAAATTATTGTAGAGGATGGAGCTTTATCTTGGAAGTGGTCAACAAATATAGCAATTCAAATTGCATCTGCACTAGATATGGCACATAAAAACAACATAATACATAGAGACATAAAACCACATAATATAATAATAACAGAAGATGGTATTGCGAAAGTTACAGACTTCGGAATAGCAAAAGCAGTATCAAATTCTACAATAACAGCATTTGGAACAACAATAGGTTCAGTACATTATTTTTCACCAGAACATGCAAGAGGTGGGTATACAGATGCAAAATCTGATTTGTATTCATTAGGAGTAGTTTTATATGAAATGGTTACAGGAAAAGTTCCTTTTGATGCAGATACACCAGTATCTGTTGCATTAAAACATATGCAAGAAGAGGCAATTGCACCAATTAAGTTAAATCCTGCAATTCCAAAAGGACTAAATGATATAATAGTTAAAGCTATGAAAAAAGATGTTAATGAAAGATATGCAACAGCATCAGAAATGTTAAAGGATTTAAATGCAGTTTTAAAGAATCCAAATGGAGATACAGTAGTATTAAACAATACACATTATGATTCTCCAACTCAAAAAATACCTTTAATGTATAATAACAGGCCGCTACATGAAAAAGTAGAAGCTAAAGATAGAGAAATTGGAAGAAGAGAAAAAAACAAAAAAGAAAATAAAGTTAAACAATTTTTTAAAGAACATACAATTATGAAATTTATTGCAATATTTTTAGCATGTGTTCTAGTATTTCTTTTAACAATGGGAATTACATTCGCAGTTGTAAATGCTGGAAAACCAAAAAATGTTAAATTACCACAAGTAGTTGGAGTAACAGTAGATGAAGCTAAACAAATAGCAGAGAAACTTAATTTAACAGTAGAAGTAATAGAAGAAAAATATAGTGCAGAAGTAGAAACAGGAAAAATAATTTCACAAGAACCAAAGTTCAGAGAGAATTATGATATAAAAGAAGGAAATATAATTAAAGTTATAATAAGTAAAGGAATTGAAGTTACAAAAGTTCCAGGAGTTGTTGCTGTAACAAAGGATGAAGCAAGACTAACATTAAAACAACAAGGATTTGAAGTAGAAGAAGTAGAAGAAAAAAGTGACAAAATAGAAGCTGGATATATTATTAAACAAGAACCAGCAGAAGGAACAGAAGTAGAAGCAAAAAGTACAGTTAAAATATTTGTAAGTATTGGTACAGGAATAGAACAAGTTGTTGTTCCAGAAGTACTAGGAAAATCTGAAGAAGAAGCTAAACAAATTTTAACAAATGCAAAACTAACTGTAGCATCTGTTAAAACAGAAACAGATACAACACAAGAAGATGGAAAGATTATTAAGCAAAGTATAGACCCAGGCAAAACAGTTGATGAAAACACAGCAGTTACATTAACAATCAATAAAATTCCAAAAATAACAACAGGAACTGTAAATGTTAATGTAAAATCTTTTACAGGATATACAGTAAAGAAGGATGAAGAGGGAAAAACGATAACACCAAAAAAAGTAGAGGTAATGATAAAAGTAATTCCTTTAAGTGGAACTGAAGATGTAGTTTATAAAAAAGAACATAGTGAGGACCTAGAAAAATTAACAGTATCTGTACAAGGAATGGGAACAATAACAGTCAAAACATATATTAGTGGAGTATTAAAAAGTACAAATCAGTTAAACTTAAATGATGCAACACCAGTTTTAAATGTATCAAATTAAAAAACAAAGTAGGACACTAATTTAAAACGTGTCCTATATTTTTTAGAAAAAGAGGAAATTCGTGTTAGAAGGAATAATATTAAAAATAATATCTAATTTATATTATATAAAAACTCAAAATGGAATGTATGAATGTAGTGTTAAAGGCAAATTTAGAAAAGATGAAATAGTTCCAGTAGTAGGAGATTATGTTAAAATAGAAATCATACAAAATGAACAAAGCAAAGGAATTATATCAGAAGTTTTAAATAGAAAAACATATATTAAAAGACCTAAAATAGCTAATATAACACAACTAGTTTTAGTTGTTTCAACAGCAATGCCTAAACCAGATTTGTTAATGTTAGATAAACAACTTGCATTTGCAGAGTTTCTAAAAATCGAACCAATAATAGTATTAAACAAAATTGACTTAAAAAATGAAAAAGAAATAATAGATACTTATACTAAAATTGGATATAAAGTAATTAAAACAAATGCAAAAGAAAATATAGGAGTAAATGAATTAATTAAAGAATTAAAAAACAATGTAAGTGTATTTTCTGGAAATTCTGGTGTAGGAAAGTCTACATTAATAAATGCTATATTAGGAGAGCACATTACTGCAGAAGGCAAAATAAGTGATAAAAATAAAAAAGGAAAAAACACAACAACAGCAATTTGTATGTATGAAATAGATGAAGATACATATATAGCAGACACACCAGGCTTTTCAACATTTGACATATATGAAATTGAATATAGAGAATTAGCAAATTATTTTGTTGAATTCAAAGAACATATACCTAAATGTGAATTTGTTGGATGCACACACATAAAAGAAGAAAATTGTGGAGTGCAAAATGCAATAAAAAGTGGTATAATATCAACCGAAAGATATAACAGATATATAAAAATTTATTCTGACTTAAAAGAAAGAGAGGAACACAAATGGTAGAAATATCAACTTCAGTGTTATCTGTAGAAAAAGACGAAGCACTTAAAACATTTTATAATATAGAAACAGCAGGAACAAACTATTTTCATATAGACGTTATGGATGGTAATTTTGTAGAAAACAATACAGATGAAATAATGTATGAGAATTGTTCAAATTTAAAACAAATAACAAATATACCATTAGATATACATTTTATGGTTAAAGATATAAAGGAATATATAGAAAAATATATAGTATTTGGACCAAGTATAATTACATTTCATATTGAAGCTGTAGAAAAAAAGCAAATACCTGAACTTATAAACTATATAAAAGAAAATGGAGTAAAAATAGGAATTGCAATAAGCCCAAATACTAGTATTAGTGAAGTACTTGAATACTTACCATATATTAATTTAGTATTAGTAATGACAGTAGAACCAGGAAAAGGTGGACAAGAGTTAATAGAAAATACAATTGATAAAGTAAGTGAATTAAAAGAACATATAGATAACAACAATTTAGAGACATATATAGAAGTAGATGGTGGAATTACTTTAGAAAATAGTAATTTATTAAAAGCAAGCGGTGCAGAAATATTGGTTGTTGGAAATACAATAATTAAATCTGAAAACTATAAAGATACAATGAATAAATTGAAAGAATAAAAAGAAAGAGAACTGTATGGATGAATTAATAGATTTATTTGATGATAATAAAAATAATACTGGAATAGTAATTCAAAGGTTAAAAGAAAAAGAATTGCCAGAAGGATATCATATTTTAGTATCAGCTATAATAGTTAGAAATAACAACGGTGATATAATGATGCAATTAACCTCTAAGCAAAAAGGTAGTATTTTATCTTTACCAAGTGGGCATGTTCTACATGGGGAAGATAGCAAAACTACAATTGTCAGAGAAATGTTTGAAGAACAAGGATTAAGAATAGATGCAAATGATATAACATTAGTAGAAGAAAGATTAGCAAATAAAATAGCTTTTTTTGAGATATATTACTTAAATGCTAATTATTATAAAAAAGATATGCAGCTTCAAGAGGAAGAAGTAGAAGATGTTATTTGGATGAGTCCAGATGAAATATTTCTTGCTTATGAAGAAGGAAAAGTCAGAAAAAGTTCGGTAGAATCAATTAGAAATTTTTTAAATAATAGTGTAGAGTCAAAAAAATAGGGAGAAAACAATGAACGAAATACAAGAACAATTTGAATATATGAAAAAGGTTGAAGAATGTACCTTATATATAACAGAAAAACAAAAGTATTACATATTAACTATGGGTTGTAAACTAAATGAAAATGATTCTGAGAAACTTTCAGGAATGATGGATAAAATGAATTATGAAAAGACAGAACTTCTAGAAGAAACTAACCTTTTTATAATTAATACATGTTGTGTTAGAGAAAATGCTGAAGAAAAATTATTCGGGAAAGTTGGAGAATTAAAAAGACTAAAAGAAAAAAACAATGCAATTATAGTTTTATGCGGATGTATGATGCAAGAAAAACATATTGTAGAAAAATTAAAGAAAAGTTATCCATATGTAGATATTATTTTAGGTACGCATACACTTCATAAGTTACCTGAAAACTTATATAAAACATTAATGAATAACTCAAAAATAAGAGATATACTAGATATAGATGGAAAAATATATGAAGGGTTGCCAATAAAAAGAAGTGATGATAAACAAGCTTCTGTAACAATTATGTATGGCTGTAATAATTTTTGTACATATTGTATAGTTCCATATGTTAGAGGAAGAGAAAGAAGTAGAGCTCCAGAAGATATTTTAAATGAGATAAGACAACTTGCACAAGAGGGTTATAAAGAGATAACTTTGTTAGGACAAAATGTAAATTCATATAAAGGTATTGAAAATGGTATAGAAGTGAGCTTTGCAGAGTTATTAAGAAGAGTAAATGAAATAGATGGAATAGACATTATAAAATTTATTTCACCACATCCAAAAGATTTTAAAGATGATGTAATTAGTACGATAAGGGATTGCAAAAAGATAAGTAGAATTATTCATTTGCCTCTTCAGTCTGGAAGTACTGAAATATTAAAGAAAATGAATAGAAAATATACAAAGGAAGAGTATATTGTATTAGCTGAAAAGATAAAAAAAGAAATTCCGGAAGCGGTTTTTTCAACAGATATAATAGTTGGATTTCCAGGAGAGACAGAAGAAAATTTTGAAGATACATTAGATGTAGTTAGAAAGATTAACTTTGAACAAGTATTTATGTTTATATATTCAAGAAGAGTTGGAACACCAGCAGATAAAATGGAAAATCAAATTCCAGATGAAATTAAGCATAATAGATTTGATAAATTGAAGAAATTGGTTGATAATATAACAAGCGAAAATAATAAAAAGTACATAGGAACAATTCAAAAAGTATTAGTTGAAGGGGTTAGTAAAAATAATTCAAGTACACTTACAGGAAGAACAGATACAAATAAAGTAATAATTTTTGAAGGAAATGAAAGTTTGATAGGAAAAATAATAAATGTAAAAATAGTATCAGAACATTTATGGTATTTAAAAGGAGAGATATAAGTGGCAGAAGTTTCACCAATGATGCAACATTATTTGCAAATAAAAGAGGAATATAAAGATTGTATAATTTTCTATAGATTAGGAGATTTCTATGAAATGTTCTTTGATGATGCTATAACAGCATCTAGAGAACTAGAAATAACTTTAACTGGTAGAGATTGTGGATTAGAGGAACGTGCACCAATGTGCGGAATTCCTTTTCATGCTGCAGAAAATTATATTTCAAGATTAATAGCAAAAGGATATAAAGTTGCTATTTGTGAGCAATTAGAAGATCCAAAACAATGTAAGGGAATTGTAAAAAGAGATGTAATAAGAGTTGTAACACCAGGAACTGTAATAGAAGCAAATATGTTAGATGAAAAGAAAAACAATTACATTGCTGCAATATTCAAAAAAGGTTTATATTTTGGATTATCTGTATGTGATATTACAACAGGAGATTTTTTTGCTACATCTATAAAGGATTCTAACAATTTTGAAAAATTATTAGATGAACTTTCAAAATATTCACCTGCAGAAATTATTGTTAATGAACTATTTATGAATTCAACAGAGGAAATTTCGAAAATAAGAGAAAGATTCAATTCATACATAACAAATTTTGGTGAAGAAACATTTAAAGAAGATACAATTGAGTTATTAGAAAAATATACATTTATTACAGATACTGAAAAAAAATTAGAAACGCTAGAAGAGAATTTGTTTGAGGTATGCTCTATTAATGGACTATTAGAATATTTAAATCAAACACAAAAAATAAAATTGGAACATATAAATAAAATTAAAATATATTCAACAACTAAATATATGTCTTTAGATATTAGTGCAAGAAGAAATTTAGAATTAACAGAAAAAATGAAGGATGGAGCTAAAAAAGGCACATTATTATGGGTATTAGACAAAACTTGTACATCAATGGGAGGAAGACTTTTAAGAAGATGGATTAACGAACCATTAATAGATACAATAGAAATTAATAAAAGATTAAATGCAACAAAAGAATTAAAAGAAGGCGCAATGCTAAGAGGAGATGTTATACAATCTTTAAAGAAAATATATGATATAGAAAGACTCGTAGGAAAAATAGCTTATGGAAATGCAAATGCACGAGATATGATTTCTTTAAAAAATTCTTTACAGCAATTACCAGAGTTAAAAGCAGTTTTAGCAACAACTAAGTGTGAGTTATTACAAAATTTATATGTAAACTTAGATGAGTTAAAAGATATTGCAGACTTAATTGAAATTTCAATAATAGATGAACCACCAATTACAATTAAAGAAGGTGGAATAATTAAAAAAGGATACAATGTAGATGTAGATACATATAGAAATGCAACTATAGAAGGTAAAAATTGGATTATTCAATTAGAAGCAAAGGAAAAAGAATTAACAGGAATAAAAAATTTAAAAGTAGGTTATACAAAGGTTTTTGGATATTATTTAGAAGTGACTCGTTCATATATGAACTTAGTTCCAGACAGATACATACGAAAACAAACATTAACAAATTGTGAAAGATTTATAACAGAAGAGCTAAAAGATTTAGAAGAAAAAATATTAGGAGCAGAAGAAAAAATAATATCTTTAGAATATGAAATATTCATACAAATACGTGAAAAGATAGAAAAACAAATAGAAAGAATTCAAAAATCTGCAAATATTATTTCTTCATTAGATGTTTTAACTTCATATGCAACAGTTGCAGAAGATTTTTCTTATGTGTGCCCAATAGTAGATAAAAGCGGAGAAATAGATATAAAAGATGGACGTCATCCAGTAATTGAAAAAATGCTTCCATCTGGAAGTTTCGTACAAAACGATACATATTTAAATAAAGAAGAAGATAGATTATCTATAATTACAGGACCTAATATGGCTGGTAAATCTACATATATGAGACAAGTAGCATTAATAACATTAATGTCTCAAATAGGAAGCTTTGTTCCAGCGAGTTTTGCTAAAATAGGTGTAGTAGATAAAATTTTTACGAGAGTTGGAGCATCTGATGATTTAAGTATGGGTCAAAGTACTTTTATGGTAGAAATGATGGAGGTTGCAACAATATTAAAAAATGCAACTAGTAATAGTTTAGTGGTATTAGATGAAATTGGAAGAGGAACATCTACATATGATGGACTTTCAATAGCATGGGCAGTTGTAGAATATATAGCAAATAAAGAAAAATGTGGTGCAAAAACACTATTTGCAACACATTATCATGAGCTAACAGATTTAGAAGGAAAAGTAGAAGGTGTAAAAAACTATTCTGTTGCAGTAAAAGAAAAAGGTGAAGATGTAATATTTTTAAGAAAGATATTGCGTGGCGGAACAGATGAAAGTTATGGAATACATGTTGCAAAATTAGCAGGAGTGCCACAAGTAACAGTAGAAAGAGCAAACGAAATATTAAGAACATTAGAGAAAAAAGTAAAAGTAAATGAAAAAGAATCAAAAAAATTATTAGATGGTCAATTAGATATGTATAATTACAAAATAGCAGAAGTAGCACATGAAATAGACAAGATAAATCTAAATGAACTAACACCAATAGATGCATTGAATATATTAGTGAAAATAAAAGGAAAACTAAAATAAAAATGTTATATTAAAAAGCATTTAATAATATAAACAGCAAGTATACTGAATGTTTAATAGAAAGAAAGTCAATAATTGTCGAATTTTGTAAATGAAATTTTATTGACAGAAGAACAATATAGTTATAGTATTATCATAATGATGAAAAGGGGGATATTATGAAAAATAAGAAAAAAATTATAATTGTATTTGCTATATTTGTTGTTTTATTAATATGTATTTTTAACATATTTACTTTTGCAACAAATAAAGCAAATGAAAAAGACAAAATTTTGACAGGTGAAAAGCTAGAAGATTATCTTAACACATATAAGATAATATCATATGAAAGTACTTTAACTAATAAATTAGTAAATGAGAAATTGAAGGAATACATGACTAAGATAAAAGGCATAACAAATATGGAAAAATCTAAATTAGCAGAAAAGATAGATCAAAACGAGTATAAAGTCAACTTCTATGAGAACAGCAGATACTCTAGAATTGAACAAGTTATTCAATTAGAAAATGATATTATTAGTATTAATGCAGATAGTGGAGAGTTGATTAATTATACACAAAAGGTGGCAAACCTAAAGAATACTAGTTTGACTGAAGAACAGATAAAAGAGAAAGCTTTAAATGTCTATAAGAATATAAAGTTAAAAGATTATGAAAAATTTGAATTGAAATTGATAGAAAAATTCGATGATCAAATATGGACAGCTGTTTTTGAAAAGAAATATGAAAATTTATTTAACCCAGGAGAATCAATAAGGATTTCTTTTTCACCAGAAACAAATGAAATTGCAAATTTAGCTATATTAAATTATAAATTTGATAATAATGAAATAAAAATATCAGAAAAAGATGCAAGAGAAATCGCAGAGAATTATACGAAAAAAATTTCTTTCACCGAAATGACATCTGAAATTCAAATTGTTGCACCAAACTATTTTTGGTACAAAAATAATTATGAATATAAAAATATATGTAGACTTAGAAAAGCATATGTATTTACATGTAATAATAATTCAAAAACCCAAATATATGTAGATTGCACAACAGGCGAGATTATAGGAGGTAATGAGACAATAGGAGGTGCTTTATAATATGAAAAGAAAGTTTATCTATATAGTGTTATTTTTAAATTTCATATTATTAAGTTTTTCGATAAATAGTTATGCTTCAACAGATCAGGTTAAACATTTTCTAGGTGCAAATGTACAAAATTGGGGTGGAGCTCAAACTGCTGCTAATAATATGGTTTCGGTTTTTAATAAATTGGGATATATAAATGTATCAAATAGTGGAAGCGGAGGATTTGAAACAACTCCATATATAAGTGATGTGTATAATTATATACATTTTTCCGGAAATAATTATGCTTTAGCTTTCTTAGGTCATGGAAATGAAGGACAACAAATATCTATTGATCAAGCAATAGGACCGCAACATATTGTAGGTAATTGGCATTTAGTGATATTAAATGCTTGCTCTACAGGAAAAACTACAGCTTTTGCAGATGCTTTTCATATTAATGGATACTCAAACAGAGGATTTGTTGGATGGTTTACTTCAGTAAACTCTCAAGCAGTTGGCGAATGGAGTGGATATTTTAACAATCTAGTGGGAACACAGAGCATAAGAATGGCTCATTTGAATGCAACGTATTCATGCATTTTATATACTCCTGCTAGATTCTATGGAGATACTTCTTGGTATGGATGGGCATATTAAAAACTAAAATAATTTGTCGAAATATGTTGAAAAATATTTCTTTGTGTGATAATATTCATTTGTAAACTTTTTAAATCTCCTAGTTAGGAGTTTATATATAGAAGAACTATTGTAAACCACTAAAAAGGCTATTGCCTAAAAAGGGAGGAGAGCTTATGTATAGGTGTAAATGTGAGTATTGTGATGAGGAAAATTTCCCTTCACCATATCTGTATGCTTTACACAAAAAAGCTCATGAGTTGGAAGACCAGGCGGAATATTTACCTGAGGGTATGATTATTTGCCCGGTATGCGAAGGAGAAGGGGTAACAGAATTAGATGAAGTAGAAATTGGAATCTGTTACAGATGTAAGGGTAAAAAATTTGTTTTTCGGGATTAAAAATCAACGAATAACAAAAAGACAGAGTATTATCTTTATTGATAATACTCTGCTTTTTTGTAGTTTCCTTTTATAATTCGATTTTAGGTTGATATTTCTCAAGCCACATATTAACTTGGCAAAGATATGCCATAAGCTGTGGACCAGTCATTAATTGGCCAAACCATGGCCTGCTAAAAGATTCACCGTTTGTTTCTATAATATCTACTATGCAACTCTTATCCAAAATAGAAAGAATAGGTGAATTTGGATTAATAATGATATCATTCAAAATATTTTTTACTTTCTTTAAGTAATTAGGATTATGTGTTTTAGGATATGGGCTCTTTTTCCTATCTACAATTTCAGAAGGTAATATATCTTTTACAATATAACGCAATAATCCTTTTTCACGTCCATTTAATGCTTTAATTTCCCATGGAATATTCCATAAATATTGAACTAGTCTATGATCGCAAAATGGTACGCGAAGTTCTAAACCATTAAACATAGACATTCTATCTGAACGGTCAAGTAAAGTTTGCATAAACCAATTCATTGTTAAATAAGTGATTTTCCTTTTTTCTTTTGTATCATTAGAATCTTGTGGACAATATTCAATTTCAGATAAACATTCATTATATCTATAGTCTACATATTCTTGAAGATTAACTTGTGCAGATATATTGTTATTTAATAGATTTTGCCTTTCTGCTATAGCAAGTGACCATGGAAAAGTATTGCTATTTAATGCATCATTTCTAAAAAACCACGGATAACCTGCAAATATTTCATCAGAACATTCACCAGATAAAACTACACTAGCATCTTTTTTTATATATTTACAAAATAGCAATAAGGAAGCGTCAACATCTGCCATACCAGGTAAATCTCTTGCAACCATAGCATCTTCTAAGCAATCTACTAATTCAGGAGTATCAATTATTATATTATGATGGTTTGTATTAAATTTATTTTTCATAATATTAATATAATAGCTATCTGAATTTGGTTGAAAATCGCTCTTAACGAAATTTTTATCATTATCAACATAATCAACAGAAAAAGTATTTAAATATGGTAACTTTTGTGAGTTAGTATAATTGCTTGCATAAGCAGTAATTATGCTAGAATCAAGTCCACCAGAAAGCATTACACACAAAGGAACATCAGAAACTAATTGATGTTTAATAGAATCATCTAATAAAAATTTTACAGTATCACAAGTTTGAGAAAAATTATCTGTGTGTTCTTTGGTTTCTAATTTCCAGTATCTTTCAAAGTATAAGCCGGAAGAGTTATATATAGCAAAATGTGCTGGTTTAAGCTCGAAAATATTTTTAAAAACAGATGTGCCAGGAGTATGCGCAGGGCCTAAACCAATTAATTCACATAGTCCAGAAGAATCAACAATAGTTGTAACTTCAGGGTGTTGCAGTATTGCTTTTATTTCAGATGAAAAAATAAAATTACCGTTTATTAGGGTATAATAAAGCGGCTTAGTTCCAAAATAATCTCTTGCTAGAAACAATTCTTTTGTAGAATTATTCCATATAGCAAAAGAGAAAATTCCATTTAGTTTTGTTAATACATTTTTACCCCAACAAACAAACCCCTTTAACAAAACTTCTGTATCACAATATCCATCAAAGCCAAATCCTTCTTCAATTAAATCCTGCATTAATTCATTTGAATTATAAATTTGACCGTTAAAAATAATAGTGTATGTAGTATTATTAATTTTAAAAGACATAGGTTGTTTTCCACCTTTTGGGTCTATAACAATTAAGCGTTTGTGACCAAACAATACGCAATCTTCAATAAAATAACCATCTTCATCAGGTCCACGCTTACTAAGAGTACTATTCATTTTTTCTAAAATAAACTTATCTTTTGATAAATCTTTTGTATAATTAGCAATTCCAACAATTCCACACATATTCATAGA